>DASWSI010000314.1:0-4326 GCA_036402715.1 Candidatus Limnocylindrales bacterium | reverse complement strand
CGCATCGCCGGACGGAACCCCGAGCGCGGCCGCGGCGGCGACCGCGGCCGCCTCGAACGTGCCGATGTATCCCGGCGACGACGGGACCGCCGTGCCGAGGACGGTCACCGCCGCGACGAGGAACGCCGCGCCGAGCGAGAGGCCGATCCCGAGCGCGGACGCGACGAGCCAGAACAGCAACGCGTCTCCGAGCCACGCCGCGAGGCTGATGGCGACGGCCAGTGCGAGGGCGGATCGGGGGATCCCGGCAACCGCGGACGCGATCGTGAGCCCCGCCCCGCCACCGATCGTCGCCGCGCGCCTGAGCGGTCCGCGCTGCGCCGCGCGCAGCTTCGTCGCTGCAATGCCGCCGCCGACGACGAGGACGCCAAGGACGACCATCGCGATGACTGCAACACCGGCCGCCAACCGGGCCATCCACTCGGGAGCGATTGCGGCGGCGACGACGCCGGCCAGCGCCGCGAGCGTCAGCGTGTCGAGGATCCGCTCGACGAGCACGGTCCCGAGAACCGCGGCCACCGGAAGCCCCTCGGCGCGACCGAGAACCGCCGCCCTGATCGCCTCGCCGAGCCGAGCCGGCAGGACCGCGTTGCCGAGATAGCCCATCGCGAGCGGCGCCGCGAAGTGCGATGCCGGGACGGGAGCGTCGGGCCGGAGCGAGGCCGCGAGCCTCGACCAGCGGAAGGTTCGAAGGGAAAACTGGATCGCGAGGACGATCGCGATCGGGGCGAGTCCTTCGATCCGTGCCCGCCGCAGCGCGGCGCCTGTGGCCGGCAGATCGACGGACGAGACGAGGACCCAGAGGGCAAGCGCGCTGATCCCAAGGCCGACGAGAAACGCGATGAGCCGTCGACGCCCGCCCATCTCAGGCGGGGCGTTGCGCGATGAAGAGCGTCTGCTGGCCGAGGAACCGCCAGGCCGGCGGGAACGCCAGGTAGGCCCGAACGACCCACGGCGGGACCGGGCGCCGGCCCTTCGTCGTGTACGGCAGGAAGCGGACGATCACGCGCTCGACCGTCAGACCGGCGATCTCGGCCGCCTCGGCCAGGCTCCGTTCGGTGAGCGCGACCTTGTGGTCGATGAAGTCCCAGTAGGCGCCCCCGGTCAGCCGGATGTTCGGCTGAAGAATCACGACCCGGCCGCCGGGCCGGAGCAGGCCGTGCGCGACGCTCAGTTGCGCGGTCACTGCCTCGCCGGTCGCGAGGTGTTCGAGGTAGTTGCTCATGAAGACAACGTCGAAATGCTCGCGGGGGAGGTGGTCCAGGAGCGCCAGCCCGTCCGCCTGGACGAACCGGATCCCGGGCGACATGTCCGCCGACATGTCACGAACGTCCGTCGCCCAGCGCTCACGGGCGACGACATGGCGGATGAAATAGCCGCGATCGCAGGCGAGGTCGAGCACGGCGCTGTCCGCCGGAATGAACCGACCGAGATAGCGGACGACCTCGCGCCACAGCGCGTCCTTCGCGGCCGCCTCGGCGTCGGAGAACCGTTCGGCGTAGACCTCGTCGAGATATGCCGGCGTGCCGCCGCCGTCGCTCACAGCCGGCCGGCGTCCAGCTCGGTTCGGATCCAGGGGATGACCTCGTCGAGCATCGTCTCGAGCGACGTCGACGCCTCGAACCCGAGGACGTCTCGCGCCTTGCGAGTATCGGGGACGCGGAGCTGGACGTCGTGCTCGAACGGCGGGTCCGTGACGTAGCGGAACGGCCGGCCGGCGGTGTGGATTCTCGTCCAGATGCACTCGGCGAGCTCGAGGACGGTCGTCGAGCGGGCCGTCGAGAGGTTGAAGTCGTCATTGACGGCCTTCGGTGATTCCATCGCGAGCCGAATGCCGTGGGCGAGGTCCCCGCCGTACGTGTAATGCCGGACCTGCGAGCCGTCGCCGAGGAGATGGAGCGGGTCCTGGCCCTTGAGGATCTTCAGGACGAGGTCCGGGACGACGTGCGACAGCGCGAGCTTGACGTTGCCGCTCATGACGTCCGAGTCGCGAACCGCCCGCCGCTCGCCGATCCCCACGCAGTTGAACGGACGGACGATCGTGTACGGAAGCTGGTACTGCTCCCACGCGCCCTTTGCGAAGTACTCCGACGCGAGCTTCTGGAAGCCATACGTCGAGACGGGCGGCGGCGAGCTGAGCTGCGCGCCCTCAGGCGTCGGGAACACGGTTGCGGACTCGTAGACCATCGACGAGCTGATGACGACGATCCGGGCGAGGTGGCCGTCGCGGTGGGCCGAGATCGCGGCATCGAACGTCGACGCGAGGATCCGCTCGTTCTCGGCCAGGAGGTCGTAGGCGAACTCGTGGAAGTAGCTGATCCCCCCGATCATCGCCGCCGCCGCGACGACCTGGTCGCAGTCCATCGCCAACCGACCGAGGAGCGCCGCGTCCTTCGCGTCGCCCTCGACGAACGTGTAGCGCGGGTGGCCGTCGTACGACTTCGTGAGGCGGCCGTACTTGCTGAAGTCGTCGACGCCGACCACGTCGTGGCCCGCTTCGAGCAGCTCGGGGACGAGGTAGCCGTTGATGAACCCGGCGGCGCCGGTGACGAGGACGCGCACTAGAGCCGGATCCCCTCGCCGAGGGCGCCCCAGACATCGACGACGTCCTTGCCGCCGATCTCGAGCCCCTTGTATGCCTTGTGCGGCACGCCGAGGACGAGGACGTCCGATTCGGCGACGACGCGCTCGAGCGGGATCAGCCGACCGTCGACCACGTACGGGTCCGTGCACGCGACGCGTGCGCCGCTCCACGACAGGAGCTTCCGGAGCTTGTAGCTGAGTGACGCCCGGCTGTCATCCGATTCGGACTTGAACGCCATGCCGAGGATCCCGACGGTCTTGCCCCGCAGCGTTCCGTAGCGGTGCTCGAGGGCGCTGACGATGTACGCCGGCAGGCCCTCGTTGACCTGCATCGCCGCCTGGCCCATCGGGAAGTGGTCGCTCGTGAAGGCTGCCAGCTGCATCGCGTCCTTGAAGAGGCACGGGCCGGCGGCGAACCCGGGGCCCGGCAGGTCCGCCGCACGCGGGTATTCGTAGCGGATCGCGTTGAGGACGTTCGTGTAGTCGATGCCGGCCTGGTGCGAGATCATGAAGAACTGGTTCGCGACCGCGAACTTCATGTACCGCCACGTGTTCGTGAAGAGCTTCGCGAGCTCGGCCTCCTTGGTCGTCGTCCGGATCGTTCGGTCGACGAGGTGCGCGAAGAGAGCCTGCGCTCGCTCCGCCGCGGCGGGCGAATCGGCGCCGATGATCTGCGGCAGGGTCGAGAGCTCCTCGAGGGCGTGGCCTTCGGCGATCCGCTCCGGGCAGAAGACGACGTCGACGTTGCAGCCCCGGGCTGCAAGATTCTGCGAGACGTACGCGGTCGTGCCGGGATACACGGTGCTCCGGAGGACGAGCATCGCGTCCGGCCGCAGGAACGGAGCGATCTGCTCGACGGTCTTCTCGAAGACGGTCATCGACGGGCCGAGAAACTCATCGACCGGCGTCCCGACGACGACGACGATCTGGCGCGTCCGGCAGAGGATCTCGGGCGACGAATCGAGGACGAGGCGGCCGGTCGGGAGGAGCTCGCGCAGGAGCTCGTCGGCGCCGCTCTCGCGAAACGGCATCTCGCCACGGCCGATTCGGTCGAGTGTCGGCTGGCTGATGTCGAAGATTCCGACGCGAAGGCCCGCTCGCGCGAACGCCAGGCTCAGGGGCAGGCCGACGTGGCCGCCTCCGCCGAGGACGACGAGGTCGAGGTCCGCGGCGTCACGGGAATCAGGGGCAATCACCCTGCGACTCTAGGGGAGTCCGGTGCGGACAATCACCACCCCGATGGTCCCGCCGGGGCGTGGTACCCGGGTCTCCGAGTGCCCTTCCGGTGCGCGCGGACGACGCCGGTCCGCGGTGGGCGCGACGGCGCTGCGCCGGGGCTGGGGCGGCCCCCGGCGGGCTCGGGCTCCGCCGAACCTACGCCTGGTCGCCTCCGGCACTGTTCGTCGCGGCGCCGGCCACCGGCCCCGACGGCCCGTAGGCTTCGAGCTCCTCGGGCGTCAGCGGATCGGCGACGTCGACGCCGGGAGCGTCCGGACCGAGATCGGCGTCCGCGGGGTGTGGCCGCTCGAAGTCCGGTGACGCAACGATTCCCGCCGGGCCGGTGAGCGCCGCGTCCCCCGGCGCGTCAACGCCGGACGGCGCGGGCTGGGCTCCCGGATCCGCGCCCGCATTCACGGCCGCGCCACTGTCCGCGGAAGCGCTCGGCGGCGTCGACGCCGTCGAGGCTGCGCCGACTGTCTCGGCACGCGTCGGTGGCTCGACATGGGACGCCGGAAGCGGCCC
>DASWSI010000313.1:0-6526 GCA_036402715.1 Candidatus Limnocylindrales bacterium | reverse complement strand
CGGCGTGCGGTGCTTCCACGACCGGGACCACGTCGCCGGGCGCTGCGGCGACGGCCGGTGCGGCAACCACGGCCGGCGCGACGACGGCGTCAGCTGCGGCCTCGGCCGCCGGAGCTCTGGCGGCAAGCCTCGCCGCCGTCGATACCTGCGCGCTGCTCCCCACGAAGGACATCAATGCCGCGACCGGGCTCACGTTCGGTGCGGGCGCGCCCGACTCCGCCGGGCAGTGCACCTGGCGCGTCGGTGGCGCGTCCGCGAACAACGGCGATGGCCAGCTCGTCGCCGCCGTCCAGGATCAGCAGCTGTCGTTCATCAAGAGCACGTTCTCCGGCGGCACGGACATGACGGTGAGTGGCCACGCCGCGTACTGGAACCCGGCGCAGGGGCTGCAGTCGCTGTGGGTCGACATCGGCGGCGGGCGGCTGCTCGTCCTGTCCTTCGACCCGGTTGGACCGACGACCCAGGCGATCGCGCAGAAGCTTGCGGAGCTCGCGATCGCCAAGCTCTAGCCGCGTAGGGTCAGGCGAGAGGCCGCGGCGGCGCCCGCGCCTCGCCTCTCGCGCTTTCGGCGCCGGCTCGCGGCGGGCGGAGCAGCCGCTAGGGCTCGATGAGCGGCACGTCCACGGAGTGCTCGGCGACGAACCAGACCTGGAGCTCGTGGCGGCGCAGGACGTCGCCCATCAGCAGGTCGTTCGTGCCCCAGTCCTTTGACTTGTCCGTCTTCTCGATCGCGGCGCGGACCTTCTCGACGATGATCTCGTGCGCGTCGAGGAGCCGATGGATCATCGACGGGACGTCCTCCGCGCCATCCGGGGGCCGCGCGACGGACGTGAGCTCGGCGGCGTGACGGGGGTCGCCGACGGCGATCCCGCCAAGGCTCTGGACACGTTCGGCCAGCAGATCGATCAGGGCGGACTGCTCCTCGGCGTGCTTGTCGAAGAGCAGGTGGAGCTGGTAGAACGTCGGGCCGGCCACGAGCCAGTGGTGCTTCTTGTACATCGCGTACAGGATCATCGTGTCGGCGAGGATCCCGTTCAGCAGCTGCGCGCTTTCGCCGCGCGCTTCGGCGGACAGGGCAATAGGCAGCAGCCGGAGCGTGCCGAACTTCTGGATCTCCGCGCCGATCGCGGCCATATGCGGCTCCGGCGACGCAGTTCGGCGGCCGTCGCCGTTTTTTGACCCGCTCCGCTGCCGCTGGTCCGTGGAGTTCGCCATCGTCCGCTCCTTCACTGCTCTCCGCGGCGTCACGCCGGCCGCGACTCACGTTGGAGCGAAGTGTCGCCCGAATCCGGACAGGCGTCTTGCGGAGCGTCGGGGATCGGGCGCGGCCCGATCCCCGAGCCAATCGTCGCTACTGCTTCCCGAAATAGACGTTCGGGTCGTGGCGGCCGGCGGACCACAGGAAGTTCGTCACGGTGTCGCGGTTGTCGCCCCAGGCGAAGTAGCGATGCGAGCCGTCGCTCACGTTGGCGATGTAGTCGCCCATGTACGTGAAGGCGATGATCGGATCGAACTGCGGCAGCGTGGGAACGCCGGGGAACGCGACCGTCGATACGCGGTGCGCATCGAACGTGTTGCCGTTCGTCGAGTTGCCGACAACCGCGTCGAGCGTGTTGTCCGCATTTCGGCGGTAGTACAGGAGGTGGAGCCCGGCCGCGTCGCCGCTGAGCGCTGGCTGGAACTCGTCGTTCGTGCCCGCCGTGACGGGGGAGACGGTCCACGAGCCGGCGTGGTTCGTGGACTTCGCGAGCGCGATGTGGCTGTTGCCGCTCGCGCCGTCGTTCCACGCCGCGAAGAGGGCGTTCCCGGCAAACGCGAGGGTCGGGAACTCCAGATTTCGAACGTACTGGGCCGGCCCCAGGACGAGGGCGCCGGCAGCGAACGACGGGGTCACGTCGGCGATCTTCACCCGGCTGCCGAACGTCACGCCACCATCGGTCGATCGGAATACGGAGATGTCGCTCGTGAACGTGCCACCGGTGCACGTTGGATCATCGACAGCGAAGCGCTCCGCCGCGACGTACAGGTCGCCGTTGGCGTGGTCGACGATCGGGTACGCCCCGATGTACTGCCCGAATGAGCAGCCGAGGTTCGGGTCGTTGAAGTCGGCGACGAACTTGTCGGCGTAGGTGACCTGCCACGTCGCGCCGCCATCGGTCGATCGCGCGACCGGGAGCCCGTTGATCTGCTGGCAGATGTTCTGCTCTGCGCACGCGCGGGCGTCGAACGAGAAGTCATCCCAGGCGACGTAGACGTTGTCCCGGTTCGACTTCTTCGGGTCCGGCCCGACGGCGAGCGCTTCCTTGTCGCCGGAATAGAAGACGTCAAAGTTCGGCCGGACGATCGGCTTGGCCGCTCCCCACGTCCTCCCCCCATCGCTCGATGTCGCGACGGCAATGTCGAGATTGCCGTTGACGAAGTCGATCGCGAGGTTCGAGAAGTACATCGCACCGCTGCGATCGCTCCCGAGCCACGGATCGCCCAGGTTGATGAACTCGGGGAGGTTCGGCAGGGCGCCACCATCCGTGAACGTCGCACCGCCATCCGTGGAGTACGAATAGCCGGTGAGGTTCGACCCTGCCGTGAGCCCCGGCAGCGTGTGCTGCGAGTCGTTGTAGCCGACCACGATGTTCCGGCCGGAGACGGCCATCGCCGTCTCACTCTGGGTCGTCTGGTCGACCTGGTTCGTGTCCGTCGCCGGGTTGTTCACGCGGACGTTCGCGACGCCGGCCGTCGGGAGTCCGGATCCGCCCCCGGAGGCGCGCTTCGCCTCGCCGCCCGATAGGCCCTTGTCCGTGTCCTTCTCCGCGCGGTCTCCGGCGGCGATCGCGCGCAGCCCGAGGCGCGCCGACGCGCTGAGCAGCTTGCCGTGCTGCCGCTCGAGCAGCTTCGTCATGAATTCCTGCCTGGTGGGACCGTTGTGCGGCGTTGCGGCGCTCGCGCCGGTGCCGAGCGTCACGGCAATCACGGCCGCCGCAGATACGAGAACCAGGAGCCGCCTGACGGCGCGACCCGCTCTGGCAAATCGGACGATCACGTCCCTGCCCTCCCCCAGCGCCTGCCCGGGCCGCAGCTCGTGCGGCGCCAGATGAGGCCGCGCTGAGAGCCGACTCTACACCGCGGTCTCGGCCACGAACGACGTTTTGTCGCCTACCGGACAGGCCGTGGCGCGGCGGACCGGCCGGGTCGGCATCGTCACTCGTCCATCGCCCGACGCGACGCGCGGCCGATCTCCGCGGGCTCGATGAGCACGAGAGTGGAGCCACCAGACCAGCCAGGCAGCCACTCAGCTACGCAAAGGAGCCCCGCGATGCCGTTCGGTGACATCCTCGTCCTCGCCGTCATCTTCCTGCCGTTCATCGTCACGATCGTGCTGCTCCGAAGCGAGCCGCTTCACCTCGAAGGTCTCGCAGGCCCCGCCGTCAGCTAGCTCGGCAAGACGCGTCCGGCGTCACCGGGCCCCGACGCCCGGCTCGCCGCAACCTCCTCGAGGCGGCCCTCGAGGAACGACTGTTCGGCGGCATTCGCCGTGAGCTCCCGCGCACGCCGGTAGGCGACCTCGGCTTCGTCGAAACGCCCGAGCCGTCGGAGCAGGTCCGCGCGCGCGGCATGGAGGTACGGGTAGTCGTCGAGCTCGCCGCGCATCGCGATTCCGTCGGCGATCGACAGGCCTCGCTCGGGACCTTCCGCCATCGCAACGGCGACGGCCCGATTCAGCTCGACGACCGGCGACGGCGCCCGCGTCGCGAGCTCAGCGTAGAGACCCGCGATCTGGCGCCAGTCCGTCGACTCGGGCGTCGACGCCTCATCGTGGAGTGCCGCGATCGACGCCTCAAGCTGGTACGGGCCCACCCGCCGCATCCGGAACGCACGCTCGAGCAGGGATCGGCCCTCGTCGATCCGCTCGCGGTCCCAGCGCGTGCGGTCCTGGTCGTCGAGCAGGATCAGCTCCCCGCCCGGCCCCACCCGCGCCTCGCGCCTCGCGTCGTGAAGGAGCATCAGCGCAAGCAGCGCGAGGACCTCGGGCTCGTCCGGCATGAGCGCCAGCAGCACCCGAGCGAGGCGGATGGCCTCGGCGGACAGCTCCCGGCGCACGAGCGAGTCGCCGGACGTCGCCCCGTAGCCCTCGTTGAAGATGAGGTAGAGGACGCGGAGGACGCCGTCGAGCCGCTCCGGAAGCAGGTGATCCGGCGGCACGAATCTTCCGCTTCGCGCGCACGAGCCGCTGCGCGAGAGTCACCTCCGGGACGAGAAACGCGCGGGCGATCTCCGGCGTCGAGAGCCCGCCGAGCGTGCGGAGCGTCAGCGCCACCCGGGCATCGGGCGCGAGCGCGGGGTGGCAGCAGGTGAAGATGAGGCGCAGCCGGTCGTCCGCGATCGGGCTCATCTCTGCTGCTCCCTCCTCCGGTGCCACGGCCGCGAGATCCGCCTCGACCTGCGCCTCGCGCCGGAGCAGCTCGGACTTCTCGACGAGCCGACGTTTTCGCCGCAGCCGGTCGATCGCGCGGTTGCGGGCCGTCGTGACGATCCATGCGCCGGGGTTGTCGGGCAGGCCGCGGTCCGGCCATACCTCGAGGGCGACGACGAACGCGTCCTGAACGGCCTCTTCGGCGAGGTCGAAGTCACCGAGGAGGCGGATGAGCGTCGCGACCGCCCGGCCGGATTCCTCGCGGAACAGGCGGTCGACGACCTCGTGCGCGACGCGGTCGCGGGGCGGCGTCGCGGGCTCGGGGACGGTCAGCGCGTCGCCGCGGTCGCTGCCGGTGCCTGCGCCACGGCGACGCCGTAGTCCCAGATGGGGCGGACCTCGATCGACCCGTGCTTCGCGGCCGGGATCATCGCCGCCAGCTCGATCGCCTCATCCAGGTCGCGCGCGTCGATGAGATAGAAGCCGCCGAGGGCCTCCTTCGTCTCCGCGAACGGCCCGTCGGTCGTGATCGTCCGGCCGTCCTGAACGCGAACCGTCGTCGCGGTCGAGGTGGATTCGAGGGCTTCGCCGGCCTTCATGACGCCGCGGCGACGAACCTCCTCGGTGAACGCGTTGTACCCCTCCATCTCCGCCTGCATGACCTCCGGCGGGACGGCTTCGGTCGCTTCTGCCGTGTAGATGAGAAGCAGGTACTGCATCGCATTCCTCCTGGTGGACCGGCGCTCCGACGCCCTTTACCCCACGACGAACGGCCGGCAGGGGAATCGACAGGGAGCGTCCGCGCGGCGGGCGACGATCATAGGCCCACCGGTTCCCGAGGAGCCGCGGTATCGTGGCCGCCATGCCGACGCGCAAGGAGACGCTCGTCGTCGCGGGCCGCGAGGTCACGGTCTCCAACCCGGACAAGGTGTACTTCCCGACCGCCGGGCACACGAAGCTCGACCTCGTCAACTACTACCTGTCCGTCGCCGATGGTGCAGTCCGTGGCGTCGCCGGACGGCCGATGGCAATGAAGCGATTCGTCGACGGCGCCGAGGGCGAGGCGTTCTTCCAGAAGCGTGCGCCGGACAACCGGCCGGACTGGATCCGAACGGCGGAGCTCACGTTTCCGTCCGGCCGGACCGCGGACGAGGTCGTCGTCGACGACGCCGCGGGACTGGTGTGGATCGTCAATCTCGGCTGCATCGACCTGAACCCGCATCCCGTCCGCGCCGACGACCTCGATCATCCGGACGAGCTTCGCGTCGATCTCGATCCCGTTCCCGGCGTGCCGTGGTCGCAGATCCGTGACGTCGCGCTGGTCGCCCGCGAGTCGCTCGAGGCCGTGGGGCTCGTTGGCTGGCCGAAGACCTCCGGGTCGCGCGGCATCCACGTCAACGTCCGAATCGAGCGCCGCTGGACGTATCCCGAGGTCCGGCGCGCGGCGCTTGCCCTGGCGCGGGACGTCGAGCAGCGCGCGCCGACGATCGCGACCTCGAAGTGGTGGAAGGAGGAGCGCCACGGCGTCTTCCTCGACTACAACCAGAACGCCAAGGACCGGACCGTCGCGTCCGCGTACTCCGTCCGGCCAACGAAGGACGCCCGCGTCTCGATGCCCCTGCGCTGGGACGAGGTCCCCGATGTCGAAGCCGAGGACTTCACGCTGCTGACCGTCCCGAAGCTGTACGCCGAGCGCGGCGACGCCGGGGCCGGCATCGATGAGGCCGTCGGGTCGCTCGAAGCGCTCCTCGAACTGGCGGATCGGCACGCGGCCGAAGGACTCGGTGACGCGCCGTGGCCGCCGAACTACGCCAAGCAGGCGGGCGAGCCCCCGCGCGTCCAGCCGTCGAGGAAGCGGCGCGCCGATTCGGAGTACGAGGGCCGAGGGGTTGCCGGCGGGCCGCCACCCGATGTCGCGGCGGAACGTGCGGCAGCGGTTGCCGCCGGCGACCGAAATGCCGGCCTCCCGACCGAATGGACGGGCACCCGCCCCACGCCGACCGGCCGCCGCAAGTCGGCGATCCCGGTCATCGAGATCGCCCGCGCGGCGAAGAAGGACGAGGCGATGGCCGGGCTCGAGCGCTGGATGGCGCGCCACGCGGAAGCGGCGAAGCATCT
>DASWSI010000312.1:0-3913 GCA_036402715.1 Candidatus Limnocylindrales bacterium | reverse complement strand
CGTCCCCGACGGCCCCCGGCTGGCGCGGGCGCTGCTCGAGCCACTTCTTCGTGGCCGGCGGGACGTCCGTCGGGAGCACCTGGCGACGCTTCGCGCCGTGCTCGACCACCCGGGCCTCGCCGAGGCAGCCGCCGCGCTCGGCGTCCACCGCAACACCGTCGCGTATCGCGTGCGCCGGATCGAGGCGGTGACCGGGTGGCGGCTCGGCGATCCGGACCTGCGGCTCCCGCTTGGACTTGCGCTCAGACTCGTGCAAACGGACCAAGAAGCGGGGTGAACCGCGGCGCCCGCCGCCCGCCGTCCTTTGCTATCGTCCCTGTGAAGGGGACACGCGGTTGGGGTTCGTGCTTTCCGCACAACACCCAGCTCCAAAGAAGGAGGCAGGATCGGTGGTCATGGCGCGAGAGTCGGTCGACGGAGCCGAGAAGATCGAGCAGGCCAGGGAGAGCGGGATCCGCTTCATCCAGCTGCAGTTCACGGACATCATCGGCCACGTCAAGGCCGTCACGATCCCGATCCACCAGCTCGAGGGCTCGGTCCGGCACGGCACGTGGTTCGACGGATCGTCGATCGAGGGGTTCACCCGGATCGCCGAGTCGGACCAGTACCTCATGCCGGACATGACGACCTTCGCGGAGATCCCGTGGCAGAAGGGCTCCGGCTCGCGCGGGACGGCCCGCGTCATCTGCGACGTGTTCACCCCGAATGGCGAGCCGTTCGTCGGTGATCCGCGCGGTGTCCTGCGCCGCCAGGTCGAGCGGGCGAAGAAGCTCGGCTACGTCGTCAACACCGGCCCGGAGCTCGAGTTCTTCCTCCTCCGTCGGGCCGAGGACGGCTCGATCGCCCCGCTGCCACATGACCAGGCGGGCTACTTCGACTTCTCGACCGATCTCGCAGGCGAGATCCGCCAGGACATGGTCGACGCGCTCGAGGCGTTCGGCATTCGCGTCGAGGCCGCGCACCACGAGGTCGCGCAGGGCCAGCACGAGATCGACTTCGAGTACTCCGACGCGCTGCGGACCGCGGACAACGCGATCACGTTCAAGTTCGCGCTCAAGGCGATCGCCCAGCAGCACGGCCTCTACGCGACGTTCATGCCGAAGCCGATCCACGGGATCAACGGCTCCGGGATGCACACGCACCAGAGCCTCTACTCCATCGCCGAGGACCGCAACGCCTTCGCCGACGCGACGAACCCGTACGGCCTGTCGGACGTGGCCCGCTCGTACATGGCCGGCATCCTCGCCCATGCCCGCGGCATGAGCGCCGTCCTCGCCCCGCTCGTCAACTCGTACAAGCGGCTCGTCCCCGGCTACGAGGCGCCGACGTACCTCACGTGGGGCCGCACGAACCGATCGGCGCTCATCCGGGTCCCGAAGGTCTCGCCGGGCAAGTCGATCGAGGGGACGCGGGCCGAGGTCCGCTGCCCGGATCCGTCCTCGAACACGTATCTCGCCTTCGCGGTGATGATCGCGGCGGGCCTCGACGGCGTCGAGCGCGGCCTCGAGCTTGGCGCGCCGGTCGAGGAGTCGCTCTTCGAGATGGATGCCGCGACGATCGCGTCGAAGGGCATCCGCGAGCTCCCCGGCACGCTCGGCGAGGCGATCGACGAGCTCGAGAAGGACTCGGTCATCAGCGAGGCGCTCGGCGACCACGTCTTCTCGCACTTCATCGATGCCAAGCGCGCCGAGTGGGACGAGTACCGGACCCAGGTCTCGGACTGGGAGGTCGACCGCTACCTCGAGGAGTTCTAGACCGAAACCTCGATCACGACACGGGCGGGTCCTCGCAGGGCTCGCCCGTTTCCTTTGTCCGCGGCCGCCGGGACGGCCCGCGACGACGGGCCGGCATCCGGCACTATTCCTCGGCATGTCGACGACCGCCTCCGAGCCGATCCGCCGCTCCCCGGATCCAGCCGGGCCCACGCAACCCGCGCGTCCCGCCGCGGAGATCCACCCTGACCGGACGCTGTGGCTGTTGTCGATCGCGCACGCGGTGAACCACGCGCAGGCCGTCCTGCTGCCGCTCGTCTACATCCGGATCATCTCGGAGTTCGGGGTCACCGAAGGCACGGTCGCGATCCTCGCCTCGGTGGGCAGCGTCGCGTCCGGCCTCGTCCAGCTCAGCTACGCGAAGCTGACCCGGATGATCTCGCGCCGAAAGCTGCTGGGGGCCGGCGGGCTCCTGTTCGGCGGCGGGTTCGCGGCCCAGGCTCTCGCACCCGGCTTTCCCTTGTTCGCCTTGACGAACATCGCGTCGCGGATCGGCGGATCGCCGCAGCATCCGGTCGGCAATGGCCTCCTTGCCGAGCAGTTCCCCGAGGAGCGGCGCGGGTTCGCGATCAGCGCTCACATCGCGGGCGGGAACGTCGGCACGGTGGTCGTCGCGCTCGTCGGCGTCTGGCTCGTCGCGAACATCGGCTGGCGGGCGTCCGTGGCGGTGTTCGGGATTCCGGCGGTCCTGATCGCGATCGGGATTCTCGTCTTCGTCCGCGAGTCCGGCGAGGACCGGGCGGCCGCGGTCGCCCACGGCAGTGTCCGCGAGGCGTTCAGGGTGATCCTCCGCGACCGCGACCACCGTTGGATCTACCTCGCGTCCGTCCTCGGGGGCGGCGGCCGCGGCCTCGGCGTCGTCAACCTGTTCGTGCTGCTCTACCTCGGGACGGTGATCCGGCTCGACGAGGCGACGGTCGGCCTCATGTACGGGGTCCTCATCGTCTTCTCCGTGCCCGCGCCGCTCGTTGCCGGCTGGCTGTCGGACCGGTTCGGGCGGAAGCCGCTGATCATTGGCGTCTACGTCGGGGGCGCGGTCGCGTTCGCGATCTTCGTGCTCGCCGGCCCGAGCCTCGCCGGCCTATGGCTCGGGATCGTTCTCATGGGCGTCTTCAGCTTCGCCGAGAGCCCGCAGCTCCAGGCGCTGCTTGCCGACATCGCCCCCGCGACGATCCGCGATGCCTCGTTCGCGCTGTACTTCACGCTCGCGTTCGGGGTCGGGTCGCTCTGGACCGCGGTGTATGGCGTGATCATCGACTCGGCCGGCAATTCCGTCGGGCTGCCGGTCGTGTTCTGGCTCATGGCGGCGACGTTCGTCGCGGCCGCACTCGCGGTCGTCCCGGTGGGTGCGGGGGGCCGGCGCCCGAAACGGGATGCAATCGTCCCGGCCGATTCGGGCGACTGAGGCAGGCGCGCGCGTCCCACCCGGCGGGCCGGTCGGTCCCGGCGGCGGCCTCTGCTATCATCCGCAGGCCCTGTACAACGGGCAACTCGGTCGGGGCGTGGCGCAGCTTGGTAGCGCGCATCGTTCGGGACGATGAGGTCGGAGGTTCAAATCCTCTCGCCCCGACCATTACTCCTTCCGGCCTCCCGGGCCGTCGTACGAATGTCCCGCTGCGTCGCCTCTCGCCGCGTGCGACGATTCGCGCTGGGCGCGCCGTCACGAGCCCCGTTGCTCCCCGGACCCGCTGGAGTCGTTCGAGTTGTCCGTTTCACAGCGCCGCCTCCGCACCCGGCCCTCGACCTTTACGAACCCGGTCTACCCCGAGTACTTCGCGGATCCGTACGTGCTCGCGCATGAGGGCACGTACTGGGCGTACGGGACCGGCCCGAGCCACGGCATCGAAGACGCTCGAGTCTTTCAGATCCTGCGCTCGGACGACCTCGCCCACTGGACGCCGGCGGGCCGCGCGCTCGAGCGGTTGGCCGCTCCGACGCCCGGGACGTACTGGGCACCCGAAGTCGTCGAGGATCGCGGGATCTTCTACATGTATTACTCGGTCGGCGTCGAGGACCGCGGGCACGCCATCCGGGTCGCGACGGCAGACCGCCCGGGCGGACCGTTCCTCGACAGCGGGCAGGTCCTCACCCCGAACGAGCGATTCGCCATCGACGCCCATCCGTTCCGCGACATCGATGGC
>DASWSI010000311.1:0-4944 GCA_036402715.1 Candidatus Limnocylindrales bacterium | reverse complement strand
TGCCCCGCGACGCCGATGTTGAAGAGGCCGGCCTTGAACGCGAGGCCAACCGCGAGCCCGCCGAGCATCAGCGGCGCGGACTGGATGAGCGTGTTGCTGAGCCCGATGAAGTTGCCCTTCGCCCACAGGGTCGGCGTGCCGAACGCGCCTTCGAGCAGCGCCCCGTAGGCGCGAATCGGAATGTCGGGCTGGAAGCCCTTCCCGGTGAACGGTGTCGACAGGATCATCAGGACGGCACCGACGAGGACGGCGAGGACGATCGACAGGATCGGGACGGCGCTCGCACGCCATGCTCGTGCCAGCCGGCCCGGTCGGTTCGCGGCCGCGCTCGACGAGGGCCGGCCGGCGGGCTGATTCGCGAGGTCCGTCGCCGCCCCGGCGTCCGTGCCCACGAGCGGATCGGCGCCACCGGCCTGCGCGCGGGCCTCGCGGCGTGGATCGCCGCCGGGCGTGGATGCGGTCACGAGCGTCCGTCCGTCGGCCGGCTCGACGCGCCGGCCGCGCCGCCCGCGCTCGGGCCTGAGCCCGGGCCCGAGCCGGCGCCCGCGCCGAGGGGCGTCTCGGTGCTCCTCGTCGAGGCGCCGCGCGCCATGAGCAGGCCGATCTGCTCGCGTTCGGCCGTTGCCGCAGGGAACTCCGCGACGAGCGCGCCGCGATGTATCACCGCGATCCGGTCCGACAGCTGGAGCACCTCGTCGAGCTCCGCCGAGACGAGGAGGATCGCGGCCCCCGCGTCGCGCCGCGCGATGGCCTGGCGATGGATGAACTCGATGCTCCCGACGTCGACGCCGCGCGTCGGCTGGTCGAGGATGAGGAGCTTCACGTCGCCGCTGAACTCGCGCGCCACGACGAGCTTCTGCTGGTTGCCGCCGGACAGGCTGCTCGCCCGCACCTTCGCCGACGGCGTCCGGATGTCGAACTCGCGGACGAGCGTCGCCCCGTTGTCGGCGATCGCGCGCTCGTTGCGCAGCGGCCCGCGGGCGAACGGCGGCTCGTCGTACGACGTGAGGACGAGGTTGTCCTCGAGCGAGTAGGTGAGCACCAGGCCGTATCGCTGCCGGTCACCCGGGACGTACGCGACGCCGTGATCGCGAAGCTCGCGCGTCGAATGGCCGGTGACGTCGCGGCCCCCGATCCGGACACGCCCGGCGCTCGGCTTCCGGAGCCCGACGAGCGCCTCGACGAGCTCGTCCTGGCCGTTCCCGGCGACGCCGGCAATGCCGAGGATCTCGCCCGCCCGAATCTGGAAGTCGATCCCGGTCACCGTCTCGTGGCCGCGGTCGTCGCGGGCATGAAGCCCGGTGACCTCGATCGCCGCCTCGCCCGGCTTCGATTCGCCGCGATCGACGACGAGCGACACCTCGCGTCCGACCATCAGCTCCGCGAGGTCCTCCTCGTTCGTCTCGGCCGGGCGCCGTTCCCCGACGACACGGCCGCGGCGGATGACGGTGATCCGGTCCGCGATCGAGAGCACCTCGTCGAGCTTGTGGCTGATGAAGATGATGCTGGTGCCCTCCGCCTTGAGGCGGCGCAGGACGCCGAAGATCTCGATCGTCTCCTGTGGCGTGAGCACCGCCGTCGGCTCGTCGAGGACGAGGATCCGCGCGCCGCGGTAGAGGGCCTTGAGGATCTCGACCCGCTGCTGCTGGCCGACGCTCAGCTGGTCCACGCGCGTCCGCGGATCGATCGTGAACCCCAGCTGCTCGGCGAGGGCCGCGATCCGTCGCTCCGCCTCGCGACGATCGATCAGGCCGGGCGGGCCCATCGTCTCCTGGCCCAGGATGACGTTCTCGGCGACCGTGAGCACGGGAACGAGCATGAAGTGCTGGTGGACCATCCCGATGCCGCGGCGGATCGCATCGGCCGGGTCGCGGATCGTGACAGCCTCGCCGTCGACGCGGATCTCGCCCTCGTCGGGGCCGATCAGGCCGTAGAGGATGTTCATCAGCGTGCTCTTGCCGGCGCCGTTCTCGCCGAGAAGCGCATGCACCTCGCCGGGCCGGACGTCGACGGTGATCCCGTCGTTGGCGACCGTTCCGGGAAAGCGTTTCGTGATCCCGCGCATCTCGAGCACGGGGCGCGGTTCCGTCATGGAGCTCCCTGCTGAGCGGAGAACAGGGCCGGAGATACGAACGGGCCGATCCGGTGAGACCGGATCGGCCCGTTGATCGGTCAGCGCGAGGAGCGCCCCGCTACTTCTTGTCGCAGGTCGACGGCTTGCACGGATCGAGCGATCCGTCCTTCAGCTTGGCGAGCGCGTCGTCGACCTTCGCCTGGAGCCCGTCCGGGACGGGGCTCAGGTTCGTGAACGGCGAGACGCCGATTCCGTCGTTCTTCGCGTCGTTCGTGAAGTTGCCGTCCTTGCCGCCCTGCGGGCCGCTGGTCGCGAACCGCTGGAGGGCCGCCGAGACCGCCTTCTGCAGGTGCTTCTCGGCGCTGGTGATGATGCATTGGGCCGCGTCGGGCAGCGAGCCGTGCTGGTCGACGTCGACGCCGATGCCCCAGATCTTCTTCGCGCACGCCGCTCGAAGGGCGCCCGCACCGGTCAGACCGGCGACCTGGAAGATGACGTCGGCCTTCTTGCCGATCATCGCGTTGGCGATGGCCTCGCCCTTGTCCGGAGCGTTGAAGTCCTCGGCGTAGTTGACGAGGACGGTGATGCCGGGCTTGACCGATGCCGCGCCGTTGCGGTAGCCGTTGATGTAGGCGAGGACCGGCGGGACGTCGGACCGGCCACCGACGGCGCCGATGACGCCCGTCTTGGTGACGGTCGCCGCGACGATGCCGGCGAGGTAGCCGGGCTGTGCCTCGGTGAAGAGGAGGCCCTGGTAGTTCGGCGGAGCGGGGCTGGCGACGAACTGGTCGACACCGAAGAACTGGATCTCCGGGTGAACGATCGCCGCTCGCCGTGTGTCCGTCCCGATGAGGAACCCGATCGTCACGATGACGTTGTAGCCCTGCTGGACGAACTGGTCGATGTTCTGCGCGTAGTCCGCCGTGTCCTTCGTGACGATGACCTGCGGATCAGGTGCGCCGATGGCCTTCGCGCCGTCCTGGACGCCCTTCCACGTGTACTCGTTGAAGGACTTGTCCTCGAGCTGGCCGATGTCCGTGACGACCCCGATCTTGAGCGCCGACGGACTGACCGTCGTGCCGCTCGCGCTCGCCGCGGGCGAGCCCGAGGCTCCACCGCTGCCGCTCGCGGCCGCCGTGGACGGGCTTGCCGCGGCGGGGGTCCCGCTCGCGACCGTCCCGGTGTTCGTGCAGCCGGCGATCAACATGACCGCGGCGAGCACGACAAGGATCCGTGTCCGCATTGATTCCTCCTCCAGATGGCGTCCGCCATGCCCGGGACGGGGGCCAGGGTCAGCGGTGAGACAGCTCGGCCGCTTCCCTCTCAGGCGGGTGACCGTTCGCCGCATCCTAAACTCGGGCACGGGCCGGAGCAAGTCGGAATGGCGGCTTCCGCGCCCGATCATACGGCGCGCCGAACCCGTCCGAATGGTCACCGGGCGACCCATACTCGGTCCGTGGCGTCGTCCTCCGATTCACCAACCGGGACGCAGCCGCTCCGCTACGTCGCGCTTGGCGACTCGTACACCATCGGGACCGCCGTCGACGCGGACGAGCGGTGGCCGAGCCAGCTGATCGCGCGGCTCGGGCGCGGCGGGGGACTTCGGCTCGTCCGGAACCTCGGCGTCAACGGGGCGACGTCGGCGGCGGTGCTCGAGCGACAGCTTCCCGCCGCGATCGCGCTCCAGCCCGAGTTCGCGTCCCTCCTCGTTGGCGTCAACGATGTGGTGCGTCGAGTCCCCGAAGCCGTCGTCCGGGCGAACGTGACGTCGATCGTCGACGGGCTCGGGCTCCCGCCGAGCCGGATCCTCCTCGTCTCGACTCCGGACTACACCGTCACACCGGAGGGGGCGTCGTACGGCGATCCGGCGACTCGACGGGCCGGGATCGTCGCGGTCAACGCGGCGGTCGAGGAGATCGCGACGACGCGAGGCATCCCCTTCGTCGACATCTTCGACCTCTCGGGTCGCGCGGCGACGGACCTTCGGCTCGTCGCCGACGACGGGCTGCACCCGAGTGGAGCGCAGTACGCGCTCTGGGTGGACCGGATCGCGCCGGTGGTCGCCGCGCTCCTGGGCCGCTGACGCGCCGTCAGGCCGCGGACGGCGCCGCCGGTCGGTTGTCGAGGCCCGTCGCCGTCACGCCGAGGACACCGCCGAAGACGGCATGCGCGAGGAGGAGAGCCGGCTGCCGTCCCGGCTCGTCGTCCGTCGCGGGCGGCATGAGTCCGAGGGCGGGGATCCAGCCGAGATAGCTGACGCCCCAGACGACCGCTGCGAAGGCGACGGCTGCGGGGACGGCGGGAACCCGCGGCGGCAGGCGCCGGCGGACGACCTCGAACGTCGCTCCGGCCGCAGCGCCGAACGCGAAGTGGGCGACCCAGCCGAGGCGCCTCCGGGCGCGCCCGCTCGTCTCGGCTCCGATCGGAGACTTCGAGATCGCGTTCGATGCGATCTCGTGTGGCGGCATCCGGCTCATGTCGCCGGATCGCTCTGCCGCGACGAGGACCACGCTCATCGCCGCCGTCGCCGCGATTCCGGCCGCGACTCCGCGGGCGAGCGCGTCCGCCAGTGGGACCTGCCACAAATCTCGTGCCATGCGACGAGGATCGCTGCGGGCGGCAGCCGCGGGCCGCCGCCGAAGCGGCGCCCGACTCTCATCTCCGTGTCAGCGTGGCCGCGGCGGGTGCGACTACCTCCGCCCGATGCCGTCCTGCGGGCCGCGGCCGCGTGCCAGGTCGCGAAGCCGCACATCGTCGATCCCGAAATGGTGCGCGACCTCATGCCGAACGACGTCCTCGACCGCGGTCGCAAGTGCGGCAGGATCCGGGTTTGCGCGCTCGAGCGGCCCGCGGAAGATGCTGATCCGGCT
>DASWSI010000310.1:0-4977 GCA_036402715.1 Candidatus Limnocylindrales bacterium | reverse complement strand
CGCGCCGCGCGCCGCCGCGGCGCGGGGCGCGGCCCGGGGCGGCTCGACGCTGAGTGGGGCGGGCGCGGACGCGGCGCCGGCGCGCGGCCACCCGCCGGGGAGCGGCCGCACGGCGGCGTCACTTCTCTCGCGGCGGTCGTTCCTCGTGGGTGGCGGGCTGGCGGCCGCGGGCGTGGCCGCGTTCGCGGCCGCGGCGTTGGTGGAGCGCGTTCGCGGCGGCGAGCGGCGCTTCACCGGTTCGCGGCTGCTTCCGCGCGGCGGCGTCCCGCCCACGACGACGTTCTTCGGCGAAGGCGTGCCCGCGATCGACGCGGCCACGTGGCGGCTGGCCGTCACGGGACGCGTGTCGCGGCCGCGCGACTACGATCTTGCGTCGCTGGCCGGCCTCGGTACCCGGGACCTGCCCGCGATCCTCGACTGCACGTCCGGCTGGGCGCTCGACACGGACTGGCACGGGACGCCGGTCGCGACGATCCTCGATGCGGCCGGTGTCGATCCCGCGGCGAACTCGGTCGAGATTCGGGCGGTCACCGGCTGGTCGACGACGATGTCCCTCGCCGACGCTCGCCGGTGTCTCCTCGCGACCCACGTCGCCGGCGCTCCCCTCCCGGCGGCGAACGGCGCGCCCGCGCGGCTGGTCGCACCCGATCGCCGCGGGCTCGAGTGGGTCAAGTGGGTCGGGGAGATCCGCGTCGCCTGACGGCGGCTAGACCGGTGGCAGCTCCTGCGCGTCGGTCTGCACGTCCGCGAACAGATCGCCGACCTCGGCAACGCGCTCGACGACGTCGCGAATCGTCCAGCGGTTCGGGCGGAGCGTGGGGTCGTCGAGCTCGTCCCACCGGATCGGCGCGGAGACCGGGGCGCCCGGCGCCGGTCGGACGGCGTAGGGCGCGACGAGCGTCTTGATCGGCTCGTTCTGGGTGTAGTCGAGGCGGGCGCGGCCCTGCCGCTTCGACACGCTCCACTCCCAGGAGATGAGGTCCGGGACCATTCGCCCGACAGCCTGCGACACCTTCTCGACCCACTTGCTCGTGTCGGCGTACGTGTACTTGCCGGGGATGATCGGGATCCATGCCTGGATCCCGCGGCGGCCGGTGAGCTTCGCGTACGCGCGGACGCCGAGATGCTCGAACGCGGTCCGATACAGCCGCGCGATCGCGACGGTCTCGTCCCAGGTCGTCGACGTCCCGGGATCGATGTCGATGAGCGCGAACGTGGGCCGCCACGGGTCCTCGATCCGCGCCGTCCACGCGTGGATCTCGAAGGCCGCCTGGTTCGCGAGCCAGCAGAGGCTCGCCACCTGGTCTGCGACGAGATGGTCGTTCGCCGCCCGCTCCTCGCGCTCCTCGAACCCCGTCTCGTGCCAGATCCGGAGGAACTTCGGGGCTTCCGGCGGGATGTTCTTCTGCCAGAACCCGGGCTTGCCCGCGCCGTTCGGGTAGCGGTGGAGGTTCAGCGGGCGCTCGGCGAGATGGGCGAGCATCGGGTCGCCGATCCGGGCGAAGTACCGAATCAGCTCGCGCTTCGTGATGTCGGGGTCGCTCGCCTCCTTGCCCGGGAAGAGGACCTTGTCGAGGTTGGTCAGCTTCAGCTCCTGCCCACCGACCTCCCACAGCCCGTCCTTCGCCATCGCCTCGAGGGCCGCGAGCTCCGCGGGGGTCGCGACCCACGGCTTGTCGCGGTCCGGCGCGGCCGGCTTCGAGCCGCGCGCGCGGCGGCGAGGGGTCGCCGCCGGCTTCTCGACCTTCGCGGCTGCCGCGGCACGCGTCGTCTTGGCGGCCGCCGGCTTCGCCTCCGCCCGCGCCGCCGCGCGGGCCCCCTTGTCCCGCTCGGCCGTGGTCCGTTCGGCTTCCCGCTGCGCCTCCGCCACGGCGGCTTCGGCGGCGCCTTCGGCCTCACCGGTCGCGACGGGCCGCTCGCGGATGACCTTCCGCGGGTCCTTGTCGAGCTCGAAGCCCTTGTACGAGGTCTGCCGAACGTGGCCGTCCCGGGTCCAGCCGCCCAGCTCCGCCCGGATTACCAACTCCGGCCGGACCCACCGCGCCGTCCGAAGCTCGCCCTTCTTCTCCGGCGCCGGGTCGAACGGGCATTCCTCCGTCTCGATCGCCTCGAGGCGCTTTCGCACGTCCCGCCGGGAGGTCGCGTTGAACCCGGAGCCGACCTTGCCCGCGTACCGGAGCCGGTCGCCCTCGTAGACGCCGACGATCACGGCCCCGAGGTCCTTGGCGTTGCCTTCGCCCGGCGTGAAGCCGCCGACGACGAGCTCCTGCTCGGGACGAATCTTCAGCTTCAGCCACGTCGGCGACCGGCGCCCGGGCTCGTAGCGCGACTGCCGATGCTTCGCCACGATGCCCTCGACCCCGAGACGACCCGCGGCCTCGTAGAAGGCGAGCCCTTCGGCCTCGACGTGCGACGCGTACTTCACCCGCCGCGTCTCGCGGATGACGGACTTCAGGAGCCGCTTGCGGTCGACGAGCGGGACCCGGAGCAGCGAGCGGCCGTCGAGGTAGAGCAGGTCGAAGACCTGGTAGACGACTCCTTCCGCGCCGCTGACGCGCCCCGCGCGCAGCGCGGAGATTCGCTCCTGGAGCACGCCGAAGTCCGGCGACCCGTTCTCGTCGAACGCGACGACCTCGCCATCGACGATGGCCTCGCGGGCGTCGATCCAGCGGGCCGGACTGAGGAAGTCACCGAAGTACGTCGCGGCATCGTTGCCGTGGCGCGTCCACAGCCGGGCGACGCCGTCGCGGACGACGGCCTCGATCCGGTAGCCGTCCCACTTGATCTCATACAGCCACTCGGGATCGCTGAACGGCTTGGAGGCGAGGGTGGCGGCCATCGGCTCGATGTACTGGGGCATCGGCGCGGCCACGGCGCCCTCGAGATGGATCTCCGCCTGGGCTGCGGCGGCGCCGCTCGACCACAGCGCGTCGCGATTTTCCTTGACCTCGTCGTTCGTTCGGCCGGACTTGACCGATTTCGGATGGTCCTCGGCGTTCCAGCCGGCGGCGGCGAACTCGTCGCGCTTGTGGATGAGGAGCCACTGCTCGCCCTCGTCGTCCTCGAACGCCGCCGACGGCGCGGCACCCGGCCGGCGACTCGTCCGAACGATCGTGAACCGCCCGCGCAGCTTCTCGCCGTCGAGCGTGAACTTCAGCTCGCCGTCCTCGACCGCCTTCTTCGCGTCGAGCGTGGGCGCCTCCGGCTCGAACGTTCCCCAGTCCCAGACGATGACGTCGCCCGCGCCGTACTGCGCTTTCGGGATGACGCCCTCGAAGTCGAAGTACTCGATCGGGTGGTCCTCGACGTGGACGGCCATCCGCCGGATCGCGGGGTCGAGCGTGGGTCCCTTCGGGATCGCCCAGCTGGCGAGGACGCCGTCGATCTCGAGCCGGAAGTCGTAGTGGAGGCGTGACGCCCGGTGGCGCTGGACGACGAACCGGCCCGTGCCGCTCGCCTTGGGATCGCCCGCCGGCTCCGGCGTCTTCGAGAAGTCGCGCTTGCGGTGGTACTGCTCGAGCGGCATGCGGCGGCCGGTGCCGAGCTAGGCGCTCTTGCGGCGACGCGCCGGCCGAGCCTCCTCGAGCTCCTTCTCGGCGTCCTTGCCGCGAGCGGCCCGTGCTGCGCGCCGCGCGGGCTGCTTCTCCGCGGCCGCGGCTTCCTTCGCCCGTGCCGGACGGGCCTCGCGCGCCTTCTTCGCATCCTTGACCGAGACGGGCGTCTCGCCGCTCCGGGCCTGCTTCGCCGCGTTGACGCTCGCCTCGAGCGCGGCCATCAGGTCGATGAGGTTGCCGGACTCCTCGACCGGCTCCGGGGCGACGACCTGCTTGCCCTCGACCTTCTGCTCGATGATCTGCATCAGCGCTTCGCGGTACTCGTCCTTGTAGTTCTCCGGCTTGAACTCGCCGGTCATCGCCGAGACGAGCTGCTTCGCCATCTGGAGCTCGGCCGGCTTGAAGCTGAAGTCCTCCTCGGGAAGGTCGAGCTCCTTCGTCGAGCGGATCTCGTCCGGCCAGTGGAGGGTCGTGAGGAGCATCGTGTCGCTGAACGGATCGAGTGCGGCGAGCGCCTCGCGGTCCTTGATGACGACCTTGCAGATCGCCGTGAGCTGCTCGTCCTCGAGGACCTGCTTGAGGAGGTAGAACGCCTTCCGGCCGATCTTGTCCGGCTCGAGGTAGTAGGCCTGCTTCACGAAGCGGACGTTGCCGTCCTCCTGGTCCGGCTTCGTGAACTGCTCGATCTCGATCGACCGAACCGTCTTGAGCGGCACCTTCTCGAGATCCTCGTCCGTGATGACGACGTACTGGTCAGGCGCCCACTCGTAGCCCTTGACCGTCTCGCTTCGCGAGATCGTCGTCTCGTCGACCGGGCACCAGGTCTTCATCTGGATCCGCGAGAGGTCCTTCTCGTGGAGCATGTTGAAGCTGATCCCGTATTTCGACTCGGTGGCCAGGTAGAGCTTGACCGGGATGGTCACGAGCCCGAACTGGATGGCCCCCTTCCACATCGCGCGCGCCACGGCAGGTCCTCGTGCACGGCCTCTCGGCGGAGACCGACGGTAACGATAGCGCCGGCGCGCAAGCGCGCCACATCACGCTCAATTCCGGCCATCTTGCCGCAGCGTTGCGGATCGCGGAAGCGGATGGCGCGCTAACGGCCCACGAGGAAACCGTCGAGGTCGACCCGGGGCCGCCCGGCGGTGCCCAGGACGCGGAGCTCGACGGTCCGGATCGCATCCGTCGCGAAGGTCCTCGACCAGACGACACGGCGGCTCGTCGGGGTGCTCGAGTAGAAGGTGATCGTTGCCTGGTAAACGCCATCGACGTAGACGTTCGCGGCTCCACGGGTCCTGCTCACGGGGGCCACGATCGCGAAGTGGCGTCCCGCGGCCGTGATCCGGGCGCTCGCGCCTGCCCGCGTGGCGTAGCGGGTCGAGCGCCCTGACGCCCACTTGCTCACGGAGGTCGTCCAGCCGGC
>DASWSI010000309.1:0-4095 GCA_036402715.1 Candidatus Limnocylindrales bacterium | reverse complement strand
GCGAGGTCGAAATGGTGACCGGCCCCGAGAACGTGCAGGGTGACGTTCTCGATGGACAGCGTCTCGTCGCCCATCGCGTCGCTGACGTTCGTGGTGCCGGCCCGCCGGCCGTCGAGGAACCAGACGGCACCCGAGCCGAGGACCTCGACGCAATCCGCCTTGACGACCATCGCGGTGTCCTCGTCGATCCCGATCCCGACGACCCGTGGGTTCTGGGCCACGGCGCCGAGGAGGCGGCCGATCCGGCCGCGTTCCGAGAAGTGCATGTCAACGATCGCGCCGTGGAGGAACCCCAGGCCCGGTGCCATCTGGACGATCTCGTCGACCCGCGGCGTGTTGTCGCTCAGCCCACCGACGAGCATCGTCTCGCTCATCACGGACGCCCCCGCGGAGGTCCCCGCGACCACTCCTCCGCGTTCGAGCACGTTCCTGATCCGGTCGTACACCGGCGTTCCACCGATGTGGCTGGTGATCCGGAGCTGATCCCCGCCCGTGAAGAAGACGCCCCTCGCGTTGTCGAGCGGGGCGCTGACCTCCGGGTCGAGGGCCGACTCGCGGTCACGGACGTCAACGTGGGCGAGCTCCGCGACCCCGAGCTTCGTGAAGACCGCGCGATACCGCTCCCACGCCTCCTGGGGCTCCTCCGTCGCGCACGTCATGATCACGAGCGGGCCCTTCCCGACGCGCTTCGCGACGTCCTTCAGGATGTCCGGGTTGCCGTCCTTGTTCTCGGCGCCGCCGATGACGACAAGCGCCCCGGGCTCGCGCTGCTTTGCCATGTCGTGATTGCCTCCGGCAGTTGCTCACGGGGAACACGCCCCGCGCTCCTTGAGCGTGCAGGACGCCCGCGCACGCCCAGCACGGCGCGGACGCCCGGCGAGTTGCAGCGTCGTTGCGCGTACCCCACGAACCGTCGTCCTCCGCCCTCGTGCAATCCGGTCGTCACGAGAACCGCCATGTGGCAGCGCGTCGCCGGAGCCGGGCGCCTCGTACGGTCCAACCATGACGGACCAGAAGGAGGCCCCGCTTCTCGACGCCATCGAGGCGTTCCATCGCGAGAACCGGCTCTCGTTCACGATCCCGGGCCACAAGCAGGGCGCAGGAGCGGACGCGGATCTGCGGCGCGTGCTCGGAGAGGAGGCGTTCGCCGCCGACATCTGCGTGATCGGAGGCCTGGACGACCGCCGGGCGACGAAGGGCATCGAATCGTCCGCCGGGAAGCTCGCGGCAAGCGCCTGGGACGCCGAGGAAGCACAGCTTTCGACGAACGGCAGCTCGCTCAGCGTGCAGGCCGCGCTGATGAGCGTTGCGGGACCACGCGATCGGCTCCTGGTCGCCCGGAACATGCACATGTCCGGCGTCAACGGTCTCGTGCTCAGCGGGATCGAGCCGATCTTCGTCGCCCCGGAGATGGACGAGGACCTCGAGATCGCCCATACGGTCACACCGGAGGCGGCCGAGGCGGCATTCGCCGCGAACCCGGACGCTCGCGGGCTCATCGTCGTCAGCCCCACGTACTACGGCGTCACCGCGGATGTCGCCCGGCTCGCGGACGTTTGCCACCGCCACGACGTGCCACTCATCGTCGACCAGGCGTGGGGTCCGCACTTCGCCTTCCACCCGGAGCTGCCCGAGCACGCCTCGACGGCCGGCGCCGACCTCGTCGTCATGAGCGTCCACAAGACGCTCGGGGCGTTCGCTGAGGCGTCGATCATCCTTCGCCGCCGTTCATTGGTCGACGCCGAGCGCCTGACCCTCGCTGTCACGCTCCTCGAGAGCACGAGCGCGTCATCGATCATCCTCGGATCGCTCGACGGCGCGCGGCGGGAGATGGTCCGGGATGGCCGCCGGCGCCTCGGCGAGACGCTGCGCCTCGTCCGCGCCGCGCGTCAGCGGCTGGCGAAGATCGACGGGATCGAGGTCATGGGACGCGAGGTCGTCGGCCGTCCCGGCGCATTCGACCTCGACGAGACGAAGCTCGTCTTCGACGTCCGCGGCCTCGGGATCACCGGGTTCACGGCTTCGGACTGGCTGTACGAGGAGTGCGGGATCGCCATCGAGCTCGCGGATCACCGGCGGCTCATGGCCGTCGTGACGATCGGCGATACGGAGGCGAGCATCGGGCGGCTCGTCGGCGGGATGCGGGAGCTGGCGACGTGGGCGGCCGATCACCGCCAGCCCGAGGCGGAGCGCTCGATCCCGCCCGTGCGGAAGCTGCTGACGGAGTCCGTCATGCGCCCGCGTGACGCGTTCTTCGGGCCGGTGCGGCGAATCCCGCTGGCCGAGGCGAAGGGCGAGATCGCCGCGGAGACCGTGGCCCCGTACCCGCCGGGCATCCCGGTCCTGTCGCCGGGCGACCGCATCACACCGACGCTCGTCGCGTACCTCGAGGGCGGCGTCCGCCAGGGGATGTACGTCGAGGCGGGCGACTCGTCGATGCAGACCATCCGCGTCGTCGACGGCAGCTCGAAGCGCACGAAGCGGCGCTGACCCTGTCCGTCCTCGCTTCCGTCGCCGCTAGCGAACGATCGCCTTCAGTGCCTTCGCCAGCGTCTCGACCTCCGCGCTCGTGTTGTAGAAGCTGAACGAGGCGCGGACGGCCTCCTCCGTCCCGAGCGCCTTGAGCTGTGGCTGCGACTCGAGGTTCCCGGCCCGCACCGCGATGCCCTTCCGGTCGAGCGCCTGCTCGACGTCCTTCGCCGGCATCCCGTCGACCGTGAACGAGACGACCGCGATCCGATCCGCAGGATCGCCAAGGACGCCGACCCTGTCGATCTCCCGGAGCGAGTCGGCGGCCTCGCGCGCAATCGCGCGCTCGTAGGCCGCGATCCGGTCGAGCCCGATCTTCGACCAGTACTCGATCGCCGGCCCCCAGCCGGTGACCTCACCGAATGCCGGCTCGCCGGCTTCGTACTTGTGCGGTGGCGGCTTCGGCTCGAAGTCATCGAAGGTGACCTTCGCGACCATCATCGAGCCGCCCTCGCCGACCGGCAGCGACTCGAGGACGGCCGCCTGGCCGTACAGGAATCCGACGCTCGACGGTCCCCCCATCTTGTGACCCGAGCCCGCGTAGAACTCGCACCCGATGGCCCGAACGTCGACTGGCAGATGCGGCACGGCCTGGGCTCCGTCGACGAGCACCGGGATGCCTCGCTCGTGCGCGATCGCCGTCACTCGCTCGACGGGAAGGACGGCGCCAGTCACGTTGGAGACGTGATTGACGGCGACCAGCCGGACGCGGTCCGTGAGCAGCGGCTCGAGCGCGTCCAGGTCGAGATCGCCGCTCGGCGTGATCGGCACGGCGCTGAGGCGGGCACCCTTCGCCTTGCACGCCATGAGCCACGGCACGATGTTCGAATGGTGCTCGGCTTCGGAGACGACGATCACGTCACCCTCGCCGAGGTGATCGTGCTCGACCGCGCGGGCGACGAGGTTCGTCGCCTCCGTCGCGCCGCGACAGAACACGATCTCGCGCGGTTCCGCCGCGTTGATGAGCTCGGCGATCTGCGCCCGAACCCCTTCGAACGCCTTCGTGGCGCCCTTGCTGAGCGCGTAGCCCTCCTCGGGGCGCGCGTAC
This sequence comes from Candidatus Limnocylindrales bacterium, assembly GCA_036402715.1. Lineage (GTDB taxonomy): Bacteria > Chloroflexota > Limnocylindria > Limnocylindrales > CSP1-4 > JACDAV01. Next base: position 518 of record DASWSI010000309.1, on the reverse strand, counting down.
TCCCGGCTGTAGACCTCCTCGAGACGGTCGATCATCGCCTGCGGCTTCTGGCTCGTTGCGGCGCTGTCGAGATAGACGAGCGGCTTGCCGTTCATCTTCACCGACAGCATCGGGAAGTCGCCGCGGAGTCGCTCGACCTCCTTCGGCGTGATCGCCGCCGACCGGCGTGGCACCGCTGATCCTCCACTGGACGCCCAACGGCCCCGCCACACGGCGGCGCTCGTCACCGGATCGTCGCGCCAGGGAGGCTCACGCGTTCCGAGGCAACGGACCCGTTTCGTTGCAAGTCGGCATCCCACGCCGCCGCGGCGCCGGGCCCGCGCCGGCGACGCCCCGGGCGCTTTCGCCAGGTGCGCACCACCTGACCACGGGACACTGATGTCCTGTCATATGGTCACGTCGCGCCCGTATGGCGGAATCCTGTTGCGGCCTCATGCACGAACGCCTGCGGCGGACGAGCCTCTGCGCTCCCGGGTGCGCACCACGCGCGCATCTGACGAGATGGCGGGGCGCGCGCC
>DASWSI010000308.1:0-6530 GCA_036402715.1 Candidatus Limnocylindrales bacterium | reverse complement strand
GGCGGCCCGGGAGCACCGGCCTTCCTGTACGTCCGACGGTCGCTCCAGGACGAGCTCCGGAACCCGATCCAGGGCTGGTTCGGCCAGCGCGACCAGTTCGCGATGGGCGACCGGTATGCCCGTGCCGCGGGGATCACGTCGTGGCTGACGGGCACGCCGACGATCACGGCGATCGGGGCCGTCGAGGAAGGCGTCCGCCTCGTCGCCGATGCCGGCGTCGAGGCGATCCGGACCAAGAGCGCCGCCCTGACGGCCTACGCGATCGAGCTGCACGATCTGTGGCTGGCGCCGCTTGGCTTCGCGCTCGGGACGCCGCGCGATCCGTCGCGGCGCGGCGCGCACATCGCGATCCTGCATCCCGACGCCAGGCGACTGTGCGGCGCGCTCATCGCGCGGAACGTGATCCCGGACTTCCGCGAGCCGGACTCGATCCGGCTCGGCCTGTCGCCGCTGTCGACGTCGTTCCGGGACGTCTGGCTCGGGCTGTCGACGCTTCGCGAGCTCGCCTCGGGCGGCTGACGGCGCGCGCCACTCGGCTCGCCGGCCTACGCCTCCATCCGGAGCTCTTCGAGGTCGAGGTCGCGCTCGACGGCCCGGAACGCGTCGTCGGTGACGCCGCCGCCGTCCCGAAGGCGGAGGATCGCCTCGCGTTCGGCGTCGATCACGGCGCGCCGGATCTCGCGGTGCTCGAGGAGCTCCTGCTCGGCCTCGGTCTCGGGGCCCTCGTGATGGAGCTCGTCGAGGTGCTCGGCGCGGTGGCCGTACTGGACCCGGAGCGACTCGATGAGCGGAAGGTGATCCGGCCACTGGACCGCGAGCTCCTCGATCCGTGCGACGCCCGCCTCCACGGCGGCGAGGCGGACGTGCGCCTCGTCGTGGGCGGCGCCCCCATCCGCGACGATCCCAAGACGCCGAATGACGAGCGGCAGCGAGATGCCCTGGCCGACGAGCGTCGCGAGGATCACCGCGAACGCCAGGAAGATGAGGAGGTTGCGCTCGGGAAACGGCGACGCACCGATGGTGAGCGGCAGCGACAGCGCCGCCGCGAGCGAGACGACGCCGCGCATCCCCGCCCACGAGACGAGGAAGACGTTGCGGCGCGGCGGGTTCGGCTCTCGGGTCCGGATCTTCTCGGACAGGGCGCGCGGGATGTACGTGCCCGGGAACACCCACACGATCCGCGCGACGATGACCGTCAGCGAGATCGCGACGGCGAGCAGGACGAGCTCCGCCGCGGTCCGGCTCTGGATGCCGGCGATGACCGCCGGAAGCTGCAGGCCGATCAGGATGAAGACGGCGCCGTTGATCAGGAACAGCAGGACCTGCCACGCTGCCTGGCCGGCGAGCCGCACCTCCGAGCTCTGCGTCCGCGGCGCCCGTTGTCCCACGAGGATTCCGGCGGCGACGACGGCGAGCACGCCTGATGCTCCAACGAACTGCGCCGCGACATAGATCGTCGCCGGCGCGAGGAACGTCACGACCACCGAGAAGACGGGGTCGTCGAGGCGCCGGACCACGGCACCCACGAGGAAGCCGGCGGCGACACCGATGAGGATTCCGACGACCGCCACATAACCGAAGTTCGCCGCGGCGCCGCCAAGCGAGAACGCGCCGGTCTGCGCCGCCGTGACGGCGAACCCGAGCGCGACGAGCGCGGTCGCATCGTTGAGCAGGCTCTCCCCTTCGAGGATCGTCACCGCCCGGCGCGGTACGCCCAGCCGCTGGAAGACGGACGTCGCCGCGACCGCGTCCGGCGGCGCGACGATCGCCCCGAGCGCGAACGCGACCGCCCACGGCAACGAGGGGATGAGCGCGTGCGCGACGATCGCGACGACAACGGTCGTGAACAGGACGAGCCCCACGGCGAGCAGCGCGATCGGCCGGAAGTTCGCCTTGAGGTCCCGGATCGAGGTGAAGAACCCGGCCCCGAAGAGGATCGGCGGGAGGAAGAGCAGGAAGACGATGTTCGGCGCGAGGGCGACGGACGGCAGGCCGGGCACGAACCCCAGGAGCACGCCACCGATGACGAGCAGGATCGGGTACGGAATCCCGAGGCGCCTCGCGACGACGGCGAGACCGGTCGCCGCGAAGAGGAGCAGGAAGACGAGCTCGATCGCGCCAGGGCCCTGGCTCACGCTCGCCGTGTCGATGGCCGCGATCACCCGATCGCTGCGACCGCCCGCCAGCGCTCGAGATTGACGACCTCGAGCGGCGCGATGTCGTCCGCCGGCTCGAAGCCGAAGACCTGGCCGAGGAACGACAGCTCCGCCTCGAACGAGCGGATGATGCTCGTCGCCTTCCGGAAGCCGTGGTCCTCGCCCTCGAAGGCGATGTACGCGTGGGCGACGCCCCGCTCCCACAGCGCGTCGACGATGCGCTCCGCCTCCGTCGGCGGGACGACGCGATCGTCGAGGCCCTGGAGGATGAGCGCCGGGCAGCGGACCAGCTCGGCGTGGAGCGCCGGCGATCGGTCGCGGTAGATTGCGGCGGCCTCCGGGAGGGGCCCGAGGAGCCGATCGAGGTAGCGCGACTCGAACTTGTGCGTCTCCTTCGCGAAGTTCAGCAGGTCCCCGATCCCGAAGAAGCTGATCCCGGCGCCGAAGACATCGCGGAACGTGATGGCGGCGAGCGTCGTGAACCCGCTCGCGCTGCCGCCTTCGATCGCCATGCGTCGCTCGTCGACGTCGCCGCGACGGGCGAGGAACTGCGCGCCGGCGACACAGTCGTCGACGTCGACGATCCCCCACTCGCCTTCGAGGCGCTTGCGGTAGTCGCGCCCATACCCGGTGCTTCCGCCGTAGTCGACGTCGAGGACCGCGAAGCCGCGGCTCGTCAGCAGCTGAACCTCGACGGACAGGGCGGCATAGGCCTGGGCCGTAGGGCCGCCGTGGCTCGTGACGATGAGCGGCGGCCGCTCGCCTTCCGCGCCCGTGAAGGCAGGATTCCGCGGCGCGAAGTAGAGGCCGTGCGCGGTGCGTCCACCGGCCGTCGGAAACTCGATGGCCTCGGGCTCGCTGATCCGCGCCGGATCGAGGTCCTTGGCCGCAGAGCGGCGGATCGCGCGGAACGTGCCGTCACGAAGGTCAAGCAGGATGATCGCCTTGAACGTTCGCGGGCCCGCTGCCTCGAGGACGGCGTGATCACCCTTGACGTCGATGGACCCGAGCTCGGTGAAGGGCAGTGCGATCTGCTCCGGCGAGCCCTCGCGAGGGATCCGGTAGAGCCGGTCAGCGCCATGACTCCGGCCGATCGCGAGGATCGATCCGTCCCCGGCGAATGCGTAGTTCCGGATCCCGAAGACCCAGTCCGGATAGGCGAACTCCGCCTCCATCGGGGCGACGGGCTCGACCGTGCCGTTGCGCCAGCGATGGAGATTCATCCAGCCGTCCGGCTCGGCGACGAAATGCAGGACGCCGTCCGGCGACCATGCCGGCTGGGCGATCCAGTCCGACCGCGAGCCGGCAACCAACGCTCCCTCCCCTGCCCCGCCGGCGCCATCGAGTGGCGCGACGAACAGCTCCGTCCCGTCCCACGGCAGGTTGGGGTGGTCCCAGGCGAGGAACGCGAGCCGCGAGCCGTCCGGGGAGAGCCGCGGCGCCGAGAAGAAGTCGTGCCCGTGCGCGAGAACCTCGACGGCGCCCGAGTCGAGTGCGATCGCCACGATCGCGTTGACGGCCTCGCCAGCCCCCGAATGGTCCTGCCGGACGGCGATGAGGCGGTTCCGCGGTTCGTCGAGCTGGAGGTCGGCATAGCGGAAGGCACCGTCCGGCGTGATCGGCTCGCTCGCGCGATCGCCTCGGACGCGGTGCAGCCGGCCGGTCGCGAAGTCGGACACGACGACGAGGTCGCCCGAGACGAGCGACGGTGCACCGCCGTACTCGTGGACGCGGTCGCGGACGTTCATCCCGGCGGGACTCACGTCGCGGGCACCGCCGGCCTCGGTCCAGCGCACGAGCACCTGGCGGCCGTCCTCCTCCGGTCGGCTCTCGAGCCACGCGAGCCCGTCGCTGCGGTGGTCGAACCGGCACTCGCGGAGACCGACCTTGCCCTCGACGAGCAGGCCGATGGGGAACGGCGACCGCCATTCCCCGTAGCGCGCGGTGCGCGGTGGGCTCGTCTCGGTCGCCTTCGGGTTCGAGCTCTGCGCGCTCCCGTTGCCTGAGCGCCGAGCCCCGTCACTCACGTTCCGTGCTGCCACGAGGAGACGTATTCGACCTGCTCCGGCGTCATCGCATCGAGGGTGATGCCCATCGCCGCGAGCTTCAGCCGCGCGACCTCGGCATCGATCGCCTCCGGGACGACATAGACCCGCGGCTCCAGCTCGGCGTGGTGCTTTGCCACGTACTCCGCGGACAGCGCCTGATTGGCGAAGCTCATGTCCATGACGGCGGCCGGGTGACCCTCGGCTGCGCCGAGATTCACGAGCCGGCCTTCCGCGATGACGTGGATCCGCTTGCCGCCGATGTCGAACTCCTGGACGTTCTCGCGAACCTCGCGGATGTGGCCTTCGGCCATCTCACGCAGGGCCTTGAGGTCGAGCTCCGAATCGAAGTGGCCGGAGTTGGCCATGACGGCGCCGTCCTTCATCGACGCGAAGTGCTCGCGCCGGAAGACGTTGACGTTGCCCGTCGCGGTCACGAACAGCTCGCCCCAGCCCGCGGCCTCGCCGGCCGTCTTGACCTGGTAGCCGTCCATCAGGGCCTCGAGTGCGCGAACCGGATCGACCTCGACGATCGCGACGTGCGCGCCGTGCCCGTGCATCCGCGATGCGATCCCCTTGCCGACCCAGCCGTAGCCGGCGACGACGACGTTCCGGCCGGCGATGAGCAGGTTCGTCGCGCGGAGGATGCCGTCGATCGTCGACTGCCCCGTTCCGTAGCGGTTGTCGAACAGGTGCTTCGTCAGCGCCTCATTGACGGCGACGACCGGGAACCGAAGCGCGCCATCCGCGGCCATCGCCTTGAGGCGAACGACACCGGTCGTCGTCTCCTCCGTGCCGGCAAGGACGCTCGCGACCTGCTGCGGACGCTCGCTGTGGAGGAGCGACACGAGATCGCAGCCGTCGTCCATCGTGATCTGCGGCTGCGTGTCGGCGACGCTGTTGAGGTGGGCGTAGTACGTGTCGCGATCCTCGCCCCGGCGGGCATACGTCCCGATGCCGTACTCCGCGACGAGCGCAGCCGCGACGTCGTCCTTCGTCGACAGCGGGTTCGAGGCCGCGAGGACGATGTCCGCGCCACCGGCCTTGAGCGTTCGCATGAGATTCGCGGTCTCCGTCGTGACGTGGAGGCATGCCGCGATCCGGAGTCCCTCGAGCGGCCGCTCCTTCTCGAATCGTTCGCGGATCAGCCGAAGAACGGGCATCTCGCGCTCCGCCCACTCGATGCGGCGGACACCTTCCGTCGCGAGCGCGAGGTCCGTGACGTCGTGAGCGGGACGGCCGTCGGTCGCGGCGGTGGTGGTCGCGGGCCGGGTCGAGGTTGTCATCGGGGCGGGTTCTCCTTGCGCGATGTGAGGAGCCGGCGGATGGGCCCGGCGAGGTCCGGCCATGGTGACGCGAGACGGTGGACGAGCCGCTCCTCGAAGCGGAGGTGCTCTTCGTAGCCGAGCCGTCGGTACGCCTGGAGGGCCGGCGGGTTGTCCGCGCGGACGTTGAGGACGACGTGATCGCAGGTCCGGAGCAGCTCCGCGGTGACCGCCCCGGTGACGGCGGTAGCGTAGCCGCGGCCCCGGTGGTCGACGTGGGTGAGGACGTTGCCGACGACCGCGAGGCGCGCACGCGGCGAGATGACGTGCGTCCCGGCGGCGGCCACGAGCTTGCCACCGACGCGAATGCCGAAGTAGACGCCTTCGGCGATCGCGGACGACGGCAGCCACGACGCGAAGCCGAGCTGGTAGAGCCGGTTCAGCTCACCGATCTCGACCGGCAGGAGCCGCCGAACGTCCGCGGGGAACGGCCGGAAATGCGCCCGATCGACCCACATCCGGACCATCTGCGGCCCGGCGTCGACGCGGTACTGCGTCTCGACCGCGGGCAGTGCCTCCGTCCGCGCCGCGAGGTATGCGGCGCGCGGCTTCAGGACGTCGCGCAGGATCGATTCGATGCCGTCGGTGCGGCCCATCAGGAACAGCGGCTGCGGCGTCAGCCCCGAATACTCCATCCCGACCGCCACGACGTCGCTGCCGGCATACGCAGCCGCCCACCGCGTTCGCGGGTACTCGCGGTCCTCGAGGTCGCAGATCGCGTACGCGGCGTAGATCCTGTCGTGCTCGAGAAAGGACTGGATCTGTGCGCGGTCCGTCGTGGGCCGCGCGAAGACACCGCGGTCCCGCCGGGCGATCGCGACCGAGGCCATCAGGCGGGAATCTCCGTGACCCCGGCGGGCAGCGAGGCGGCGGTCGCCGCCGGCCCGGGCGGGATGCCGCGCGCCGTTGCTGCCGCCGCGCGCCGCGCAGCGGATCGCTCGGCGGCGGCGGCAAGGGCGGGCCCGAACGGCGCGTGGAGCGCGCCCTCATCGGTGACGATCGCC
>DASWSI010000307.1:0-6906 GCA_036402715.1 Candidatus Limnocylindrales bacterium | reverse complement strand
GAGGTAGGTGAAACCGGGGATCACGACCTCCGAGCCGCGCGGCGCCGTGAGCGCGAGCGCCGCGATCAGCCCATCGGAGCAGTTCGAGACCATGACGACGTCGCGACCGCCGAGCCACGGCGCGAGCCGCCGCTCGAGCCGCCGGACGTACGGTCCTTCGCTCAGCCACCCTGACTCGACGATCGCTCGCGCGTCGGCGAGAAACGCGTCGACGTCCGGCAGCGCCGGTACGTGGAACTGGACGACGGCCGGGTGACCGATCACGATGCCTGCGGAGCGGGCGGCTGCGAGGCCGGAGACGGTTTCGACCTGCGGGCGCATGCGCGGCAATCTTGCATGCGCGAGACCGGCTACGCACGCCAGTGGCGCACCCGACCCGTCGCTGTCGTAGCCTTGCCGGGTGGTCGCGGAAGTCGTCGTGTGGGTGGCCGCCGCGACCCTGCTCTGGGTCTACATCGGATACCCGGCGGTCGTCGTCGCGATCGCCAGGGCTCGTCCCATCCGGCTCGCCGCCGTGATGCCGATGCCGAGCGTCGCCGTCGCGATTGCCGTCCATGACGAGAACGAGCAGATCGCGGAGCGAATCGCGGACGTCGTCGCGCAGGACCCTTCCGGTGGACTCATCTCCGAGATTCTCGTCGGGTCGGACGGCTCGACGGACGGGACCGATGCGACGGTCGCCGCGCTCGCGGCGTCGAACCCGCGGATCCGGCTCCTCGCGCTCGCACGCGTCGGCTCGACGCCGACGCAGCATGCCCTCTTCTCCGCGGCGTCGGCGGATATCGTCGTCCTGACGGACGCGGAAACGCGATTCGCGCCGGGCTGCGTGGCAACGCTCGCCGAGGCATTCCGGGACCCTCGCGTCGCGTGCGCCACCGGGCGGCTCGAGTGGCGGGCGGAGGATGCCACGGCGACGTCCGCGAACGAGGGCCTGTACTGGCGCTACGAGCGCGCTGTCCGGAGCGCGGAGAGCCGAGCCGGCATTCTGACGGCAGTCACCGGTGCGATCCTCGCCGTCCGTCGCGCCACATACCGCGCGGTTCCCGCTGGGACGTCGATGGACCATCTGCTGCCGCTCTACGCCCGCGCGGACGGGTACCTCGTCGTGTACGTCCCGCTCGCGGTTGCAACGGATCGCCCGATCTCGAAGATCCGCGAGCAGTTCCGGAACCGGTCGCGCACGGCGACCCGCGGGATTGCGGCCAACCTGTCGATGGTCCGCACCCTCTCGCCCTGGCGGTATCCCGGGGCCGCGGCCGCGATCTGGTCGCACAAGCTGCTCCGGTGGGGAACCCCGATCCTCGCGCTGCTCGTCGTCGCGGGCGCGGGAATCCTCGTGCTGACGGGCTCGCCCGGCTACCTCGTCGTCCTCGCCGCCGCTGCCGTTGCCGCAACGCTCGCGGTCGCCGGTCACGCCATGGCGTCGTTCGGCCGGCGGCCGCCGCGCCTGCTGGCGTTCGCCCGCGCCTTCGCCGTCGTGAACATCGCGTTCGGTCTGGCCTGGCTCAACGTCGTTCGCGGGCGTCGTATCGAGGCCTGGCATCGCGCGGAGTGGCATGCCGGGAGCTGACGATCCGGCCAGCATCCCATTCATCCTGTGCTTCGATGTCGAACCCGACGAGATCGATGTCCAGCTGGGTCCACGCCCGTGGCTCGGATTCGAGCGGCTGGTCGAGCGCGTGGCGGACCTCCGCGCTCAGCTGAGCGACACCACCGGGAGGCCGGCCCGGCTCAACTGGTTCCTCCGGATGGACCCGCAGATCGCGGTCAGCCACGGCGCCCCGGGCTGGGCGGCGGACCGATATGGGGATGCGCTCGAGGCGCTCCGCGCGGCCGGCGACGAGATCGGCGTCCACCCGCACGCCTGGCGTCACGTCGGCGGCGCCGCGCGGTGGGTCGCAGACCACGGGGACGCCGAGTGGGTCGATGCATGCATCCGGATGTCATTCGAGGCGTACGAGCTCGCGTTCGGCCGCCCGTGCCGGTCCGTCCGGTTCGGCGATCGCTTCTTCTCGTCGCGGGCGATCGCGCTGGCGGCCTCGCTCGGCGCGCGCCACGACCTAACGCTCGAACCCGGCTCGCCGGCGATGGCGAGGATGCATCGCGCGCCCGCGACCGGTCGGATCCCGAGCATGATGGGCGTGCCGAGGTACGCCTACACGGCGCTGGCGGCTGACCCGCTTCGCCCGCGTCCCAGCTCGACAACGGGACCCGGCGTCGCGATCCGGATGATCCCGCTCACGTCCCTGAATCCTGATCCGATTCTGCCGGCCTGGCGACGCCTCGCCCGCCGCGTGCGTCACCCGGGTCGCGACCTCCACCGGCCGGCGGGTCTCTTCGCCGAGGCGTGGCCGCCTGGACGGTTCTGGGCCAGCGTCGAGGCGGAGCTCGAGGCCGCGGAGCGCCCCTACCTCGCGTTCGCCGTCCGCAGCGACGTTCCGTTGCACGCTGGGCTCAACGCCGCATTCGAGGACAAGCTGGCCGCTCTCCTCCGGCGGCCGCTCGTGAAACGCCTCTCCTTCACGACGCCTGATGCCGTTCCGGTCCTGCCTCGCGAGCCCTAGCCCGGCGAGGGTGCCGGCGCGCTTCGCTCCTCGGCGGGGACCCCGGCGCGAGGCCCCTCGGCGCCGGTAGCCGGCGGGCCGTGGGCCCGTCGCGCTGCGAGAACACGCCCCAGGCCGATGCCCGTGATCGTGCAGGCGATCACCATGACCTGGACGAAGCCGAATGGGTTGTTGAACGACGCTGCGACCGCAAATCCCAGGAACCCGCCGAGCGCTCCGGCTCCGAGCGCTCCCCGACCGGACGAGAGCGCGGCCGCCGTGAAGCAGACGAATGCCGCGCCGGCCAGCCCGATGAACAGCCCGTCCTCCGCGAACAGCCGGATCCACTCGTTGTGGGGAGCGCGAAGGATCGGGTCGCCATAGGCGTCGTGCAGGTAGAAGTAGGCCATGAAGCCCTGGCCGGTCAGCGGAGCGTTGAGCCACATCTGGCCGGCAGCTCCCCACGCGCGGAGCCTGAACGCGTCGCTCGCCACGAGCAGGTCTCCGGGCCGGACCTCGGCACCGCCCGCTCCGCCGAGCGCCTCGCTGCGGACCTGAAGGTAGCGCGGAAGGAGCAGGATTCCGCCGGCGAGGCCGACGACGAGCAGACCGATACCGACGGCCCTGCGAAGGCGCCACACGACGACGACGGCGATCAGGAAGAGCCCGATGAGCGCGGCCCGGCTGTACGTCACGTAGAGCGCGATCGCGAACGGGATGACGGCGACCGCAGCGGCGACCCGAAGGCGAAGTCCACGGCCGAGGACGGCGACCGCAATCAGCACGGCGGCAGGCGCGATGAGCAGCGCTCCCACGCCGTTCGGCGATGGAATGATCCCGGTGAGGCGCCCCTCGAACCTGCCCGGTCGAACGAGCCACGCGAACGACTGACCACGGACCGCGCCGGCATCGAAATAGTCCGCAACGCTGACGGCGCCACCGACGAGCGCGGAGACGACGGCGGCCGCAACGGGGCGCACGGTCCCTGACATGCCGGCCCACGCGCCGACCACGAGGATGATCATCCCGGCGCCGATCCCCGCGAGCCAGGTCTCGCCCGCGAGCATCCCGGCAGCGCGCCCGAAGGCGAGCCGCGTATGGACGACGCCGAGCGCCGTGCCGAGGAGGATCACGCATGCCGCTGCAATCGCCAGCGTCGCGAAAAGCCGACCGCGGTCGCCGACGCGGGACCGCCATGCCGCCACCGATGGCCGGGAGCGCTGTCCGATCACGATTGCGGACGCGATTCGGACGGCGGTGCCGGCCCCGACCGCGACGACGAGAAACGGCTTCAGCCCGAGCTGCCGCGTGATCGTGAACGGCTCGCTGAACGGCGCGATGGCCGCGAGGATCACGAGCCCGGAGATCGGCGACACGACCGCAATCGCCATCGCGAGGAGCGACCACAGGATGAGCACCGGTCGCCCCGCGTCCGCTGTTCGGAGCAGGACGTAGAGCACGACGATGGAGACCTCGACCGCGATCGCGAGGCGCCGTCGGCGCGCCGCGTCGAGCGTCGAGCGCACGCCATAGAGGACGGACCGGTACAGGTCGATGACGCCCGGCGCCTCGTCCCCCATGTGCCCCGCAGCCGCGCCGCTCTCCCCTGCTCCGGCCACGTCCTCTACCGGAGCCACGTCTTGAAGATCACCCGCAGGAACCCGAGCCCGTAGCGCAGGTTCGTGCCCTTCTTGCTGACGCCGGACGCGCGCCGCCGGATCGTGACGGGCACCTCGGCAACGCGAAGGCCCGCGCGCGCCGCGCCGAGCAGCAGCTCCGGGTTGTGGAACTGGTCCTCGGTGAAGGCGATCTCCGACAGCCGGCTCGCCCGGATGGCTCGGTAGCCGTTGGCGATGTCGGAGACTTCGGTGCCCCCGAGCAGGTTGATGAGCCGGGTATAGACGGTGATCCCCGCGTCGCGCGCTCGCGACTCGGACTCGTAGCCGCCCATCCGGCGCGAGCCGACGACGAAGTCCGCGACGCCGTCGACGATCGGCTGGATCAGCCGGGTCATCTCGCCCGGATCGTGCTGACCGTCCGCGTCGAGTGTCACGACGATCGCGACGCCCAGCCGCTCGGCGACGAGATAGCCGGTCTGAAGCGCCGCGCCCTGGCCGCTGTTCACGGGGTGGGTGACGACGTGCGCGCCATTCGCCGTGGCGACGGCCGCGGTGGCGTCACGCGACGCGTCGTCGATGACGAGGACGCGCGTCCTGAGGCCCGCCACCTCCACGGGAACCTCCGCGAGCACCGCAGGCAGGTTGTCCGCCTCGTCGAACGCCGGGATGCAGACGAGGATGCCGCCGAGCTCGCGGCCCAGCCGCTCGACCTCGAGCTGTGCCGCCGACAGCGATCGGATGAGCCGGCTCACCCGCTGGTTCGCCCGTTCCGCGCGCGCGAGCGCGTAGAAGAGCAGCAGATAGCCGAGGGCGACCGAGACGACGAGGACGGTGATGAGCCGGCCGAGTGGCTCGCCCTCGAGGCCGAGGACGTCCTGGATCGGCCGGACGAGGTCCGGGAAGACGGCGATCGCCCCGAGACCGGCGGCGACGAGCAGCAGGATCGAGGCCGGGAGCCGACTGCCGGTCGTCCGACGGAGGCGCGAGACCGCGACACCGGCCAGCCCGAACGCCAGAAGCAGGCCGACGATGCGGAGAAGGCTCGGCATGTCGAGCGGCCTCCGTGATCAGGTCGGGCGGACCGTGTAGAGGAGCAGGCGCCCCTCTCCGAACGTCCGGACGAGAGTGTACCGGCCGCCAGCGGCGAGCGCGGCCAGATTCGTATCGAACGGCCGGTAGCCACCAAGGTCCGCGCCGGTGGCGCCCGGACCCGCGACGAGCAGGTAATCGACCGCCTCGCGATCGAGATACGACGTCGCCCCGGGCCCCGTGGGGTCGGCGAAGACGACCCGGGCCCCGAGGACGAGCAGCGTCGATTCGGCGAGGAACTGGCGGTTCTCGAGGTAGACGGCGCGACCGTCGACGATCCCCGTCCGTTCCGTGAGCGCGGCGATGCTTCCGTCGGTGTACGCGTTGGCGAGGATCCGCGCCGTCGGGGGCGTGTTCGCCTCGATCCACCGATACGCCTCGTAGCCGATCGGCGTCAGGCCCGGCGCGCTGTCGTCATCCGCCTCGAGTCCGGTCGACGGCGCCGGCGAGACCATCCCCGTTGCCACGACGGCCAGCGCGAGACCGGCCGGCAGCATCGCCCGGCGCGCCGGCACGAGCGCCTGCCATCCCGGGCGGGCGACGCGGTCGAGCAGCCAGAGCGCGACCATCCCGGCCACGACGGGGATGAACAGCTCGTACGGCACCAGCCGTCGCGGCCCGACGCGGCGCGGCACGTACGTCGACGAAAGCCTGAAGAGGAGGTACGCACCCACGCCGAGCGCGACCGCAAACACCGCCCACGTCACGAGCAGCCGCTGGCGGCGGGCGTCGAGCGCCGGCCACGCGAGCACCGGAATCGCGAGGAGGCCAAGGAGGATCACGAGGAAGGAGCGGCTCCGCGCATCGAGGCCCGGCCAGATGTCGAGGACCGTCCGGGGAAGCAGCTGGCGGTCCGTGAAGCTCGACGGCGGCGCGTTGCCGATCTCCGCCGGCGCGACGGCCGCGACGTAGAAGTCCCACGTCGGGTCGCTCGAGAATCGCCACCCCGCGGGCAGCTCCGTCGGCCGGGTGAGAACGGGCGTCGTGTCGACGGGCGTCGCGTGTGCCACGTAGCCAAGGAGCCGGAACTCTCCGACGAGGGCGGCGTTCAGCGCGGCCCCGGCGACGACGGCACCGAGAACGATTGCGAGCGTGGTCGCGACGGGCCGGAATGACGCCATCCGGTACCGTCGCCGCAGCCCGAACCGGCGTCCGTGCCGGGCGCCGAGGCCACCTGCCCCCGCCGGACCACCACCCGGAGCGACGAGCGTTCGTCCGGCGGCGACGCCAACGAGCGCCGCGACGAGGACGAGGAACACCTCCGCGTGGGCGAGAAAGACGATCGTCGCGGCAGCGGCTGCCGTCAGCGCGAGCCGGCGCGACCGCTCGGCGAGAGCGCGATCCGCAAGCCACAGCGTGAACAACGCGAGCGCGAGCGCCCACGTCTCCGGCTTGTAGCTGAGGAACTTGGCGTCGAGCCGGACCGTGGACACGAGCAGCATCGCCCCGAGGAGCGCGACCCACGACGACACCCAGCGCCGAAAGAGCAGCGTCGCGAGGACGACCGTCGCGACGAGCAGCACGACGCGGTAGATCTCCATGTGGACGAGCATGTCGCCGGGCAGGAGCTGGAACGCCGCGGCTGTATGCGCGGTAACCGGGAGGTAGTCCGCCTGGAACGGCCGGAGGCCACCCCACTCGGGGAGGTCCGCGGG
>DASWSI010000306.1:0-3695 GCA_036402715.1 Candidatus Limnocylindrales bacterium | reverse complement strand
TCGGCGGTCGTCATGGACCCGTACACGGGCGCCGTCTACGCCGAAGGCACGTATCCCTCATACGACGGCAACGACTACCGGGCGATCGCCTCGTCCGACGCCGGCCGGTTCGTCGACCCGATCGTCAGCGAGGTGTATGAGCCCGGCTCGGTCTTCAAGATGCTGACCGCGATCGCGGGCTTCGAGAGTGGCACCGTCGACATGAAGACGAGGATCAAGGACATCGGGACGCTCTGGCTCGACAACCACCGGGCGAAGATCGACGACGCGGATCGCAAGGCGATGGGCTGGATGACGTTCGAGGACGCGGTTGCGTACTCGCGGAACGTCGTCGCGTCGAAGGTCGCGCTCGGGCTCGCGAACACGACCGCGGCGGCCGCCGAACGGCTGCACGAGGTGTGGACGCGATTCGGGTTCGGTGCGCCGACGGGGATCGACCTCGCCGGCGAGGTCCGCGGCCTCGTCAACGATCCCGCCGTCCGCCCGTGGCGCCAGATCGACGTCGCCAACGGCTCGTTCGGTCAGGGCGTCGCCGTGACGACGATGCAGCTCGCGACAGCGTTCGCGGCGATGGCCAACGGCGGGCACCTCGTCCAGCCGCATGTCGTCGCCGCGATCGGCGACCGCGACGTCGCCGTGCCGCCACGTGGCGACGTCATCGACCCGGCGACATCGGCGACCCTCGTCAAGCTGATGAACCACGTCGTGACCGAGGTCCCGTTCTACCACGACCGCACCCTCATCCCGGGCTACGAGGTGGGCGGCAAGACCGGCACCGCGCAGATCTGGGACGCCAAGGCCGGCCGCTGGAAGGTCAACCTGTTCAACTACTCGTTCATCGGCTACATCGCGCGCCAGCCCGGGCGCCCGGACCTCATCGTCGCCGTCCGGATCCACGAGGGCCAGCCGACCGTTGCGCGAGTCGGTCACCTCGAGATGCCGGTCATGTCCTTCGAGCTGTTCCGGCGTCTCGCCCTCGATGCGATCACGACGCCGGGACTCGTGCCCGAGCGGCCCGCGAATCCCGTCCCGGCCACTGCCGACCGGTGAGCGGGCGCTGTGCGACACTGCGGCCCGTGACCGACGTGCCACCCGCTTCCCGGCCCCGGGATCCGGCGGGCCCGGCCTTCACGGCCGACGAGGTCGCGAGGATCACGGGCGGCCGGCTCCTCACCCGCTCCGACCGGCCGATCCGCGGCGCGGCAGTGGACTCCCGGGTCGTTGCCGACGGCGAGGTGTTCGTCGCGCTGCCGGGTGAGCGCACCGACGGCCACGCGTTCGTCGACGCCGCGGTTGCGCGGGGAGCCAGCGCGGTGATCGTGACCCGAAATCCGGCGGACCTCGCCTCGCTCGGTGAGGTGTCCGTCGTCCGGGTAGGGGACGCGCTTGCGGCGCTCCACGCTCTTGCGGCCGCCTGGCGCTCGCGGTTCGATCCGCTCGTCGTCGGCGTGACGGGGAGCATCGCCAAGACATCGACGAAGGAGGCGATCGCGGCGGTCCTGTCGGCGCGGTTGCGGGTCCTGAAGAACGAGGGCAACCAGAACAACGAGGTTGGCCTGCCGCTGACGGTCCTTCGGATGGCGCCGGAGCACGAGGCGGCCGTCCTCGAGATGGGGATGTACGCCGGCGGCGAGATCGCGGACCTTGCGGCCATCGCCCGCCCGCGGATCGGCGTCGTGACGGCGATCCAGCCGGTCCACCTGTCGCGGATGGGAAGCCTCGATGCGATCGAGCAGGCAAAGGGCGAGCTGCTCGAGGCGCTGCCGCAGGACGGGACGGCGATCCTCAACGCGGATGACGCACGGGTCCGGGGGATGGGCCACCGAACGTCGGCGCGGTCCGTGACCTACGGCTTTGCCGCGGACGCGGACGTCGCGGCCGAAGGCGTCGCGAGCGCGGGCGTCGACGGGATGCGGTTCGTGCTACGGACCGCCGCGGGCCGGCGCGCTATCGAGGTTCCAACGCTCGGGCGGCTCGCCGTCCACAACGCGCTCGCCGGCGCCGCCGTCGGGCTCGCCGCCGGGTTGTCGCTGGACGACATCGCGGCCGGCCTCGCGCGCGGGTGGGCGGCACCGCACCGCGCGCAGCTCGTCCGGGCGGGCGGCGCAACGATCGTCGACGATTCGTACAACGCGTCGCCGGCGTCTGTCCTCGCGGCGCTCGAGCTCGTCGCGGGGCTGCCGGGCCGCAAGGTCGCGGTCCTCGGCGAGATGCTGGAGCTCGGTGAGGGGCACGAATCGGGGCACCGGTCGACCGGCGAGGAGGCGGCACGCGTCGTCGAGCTGCTGATCGTCGTCGGGCGCGGGGCGGCCGCGATCGCCGCCGGCGCGCGGGAGGCGGGGCTCGCCGCGGACCGCGTCATCGAGGTCCCGGACCGCGACGCCGCCCGCGATGCGCTTCGGCCGCGGGTCCGCGACGGCGACGTCATCCTCGTGAAGGCGTCACGCGGTGTCGAGCTCGACCTGCTCGTCGATGCCCTTCGGACGGACCTCGGCGGCGCGCCGGGACCGGCTTCGGTCGGTGGCTCCGCGACGGGCGTCGTCGTGTCGTGACGCTGCAGCTGATCCAGGGACTGCTGCTCGCGTTCGCGCTCGTCGTCATCCTCATGCCGCCATACATCCGACTGCTGCGGTTCATCGGGATGGGCAAGCAGATCCGCGAGGAAGGGCCGCAGTCCCACTTCATCAAGGAGGGGACGCCCACGATGGGCGGCCTGCTCGTGATCGCCGTCGTCCTGATCCTGTTCGTCGTCCTCAAGGTCCCCGTCCGTGGCGTCATCGCGCCGCTCGCCGCGCTCGGGTTCGTTGGCGTCCTCGGGGCGTTCGACGACTATCTGAACGCGCGCACGGGGGAGGGGATCCGGGCCAGGCAGAAGATGCTGTGGCTCGTCGTCGTCGCCGGGGTCGCCGCGTTCCAGATCCAGTCGACGTACAACCTCCAGGGCTTCCGCGTGCCGTTCGTCGGTGACGTGTTCGTCGACCCGCGCGTGTACATCGTGTTCGCCGCGATCGCGATCGTCGCGGCGAGCAACGGCGTCAACATCACGGACGGTCTCGACGGGCTCGCCGGTGGGACGCTCGTGTTCGCGTTCGTCGCGTTCCTCCTGATCGCGCTCCTCAACCAGCCGACCCAGCCGGACATCGCGTTCCTCTGCGCGCTGATCATCGGCGCGCTGCTGGGATTCCTCTGGTTCAACGTTCACCCGGCCCAGATCATCATGGGCGACTCGGGATCGCTCGCCCTCGGGGCGACGCTCGCCGTCATCGCGCTCATCACCGGGCAGCTGCTCGTGCTGCCGCTCATCGGCCTGATCTTCGTCGTCGAGACGGGATCCGTGATGATCCAGGTCCTGTACTTCAAGGCGACCGGTGGGAAGCGGATCTTCCGGATGTCGCCGATCCACCACCACTTCGAGCTCGGCGGCTGGGACGAGGAGAAGATCACTCTCCGGTTCTGGATCGTCGGGATCCTCGCGGGACTGCTCGGCGTGACGCTGTTCCTCGCCTCGATCAACCGGCTGGCATGACCGCCGCCATGACTCCGACGACACCGACGACGCCGATCGACCCCGATTCGCTGACGATCGACGCGATCCGCGACGGCGCGCTCCGCGGCCGGCCCGTCACGGTTCTCGGGCTCGCCCGGAGCGGCGTCGCGCTGGCGCGGTTCCTCGCCGACGTCGGGGCCCGGGTCAC
>DASWSI010000305.1:0-2252 GCA_036402715.1 Candidatus Limnocylindrales bacterium | reverse complement strand
GACGAGTCCCGAGGATCCCGGCGACCACCGTGAGCACGCTCCGGTGAGCGGCGGGCTGGAGTTCTCGCGTACCTGCCATCCGGGACCCCGGGCGGTCCGACAACCCTGGGTCGTGCCGGCTATTCCGACCCCATCTGTTCGGACTCGAGCGGAAGTGCGACGACGAGCAGGGTCCCGGCGCCGGGCGGGCTCTCGATCCTGATCGTCCCGCCGAGGGCCTCCACCCGATCGCGCAGGCCGACGAGCCCCGAGCCCTTGCCGGGATCCGCTCCGCCGACGCCGTCGTCGCGGATCGACAGCAGCAGGACGCCGTCGCGCGGCGCGAGCGAGATGTCGATCCGTGACGCCTGGGCATGCTTCGTGGCGTTGGTCAGGGCCTCCGAGGCGACGAAGTACGCCGCGACCTCGATCGGCTCGACGAGCCGTCTCTCCGTCGCGACGTCGAGGGCGACGGGAATCGTGGAGCGCCGTGCGAGCGTCCGCAGAGCCGGGCGGAGACCGCCCTCGGACAGGATCGACGGATGGATGCCGCGCGACATCTCGCGCAACTCGTCGAGCGCGGACGCGAGCTCGCTCTCGACGCGCGACAGCTCTGAGACGAGTACTTCCCCGGTGGGGGCTGACTGCTTCATGGTTGCCAGCCGGAGCTTGAGGGCCACCAGCCGCTGCTGCGTGCCGTCGTGGAGGTCTCGTTCGATCCTGCGCCGAGCCTCGTCCGACGCCTCGACGATCCGCCTGCGCGAGGCGTCGAGCTCGGACTTGCCTTCCGCATTCGCGATCGCAGTCGCGAGCAGCTCACCGAACTTCTCGAGACGCTCGTCGGAGTCCAGCGGCAGCGGCTGCTGGGACTGGACGGCGACCGCGCCCCAGAGACGGCCCTCGACGACGATCGGGGTGGCGACCGTCGAGACGATCCCGAGACGGTGATGGACCTCGGCGACGGGGCCCTCCATCCTGGACCAGTCCCGTGCGCCGCCGCGGGCGGAGCGTCCGGTCCGGTACACCTCTGCCGAGGCCATCCCGTCCGTGAACTCGTAGTGCGCCCCGAGCGGAAAGGCATCGCTCATCTTGCTCGCGACCCCGACGTAGATGATCCCCGCACCCTCGTCGTCGAATTTCACGACCGTTGCCGAATCCGTACGCACCAGACGCCCGACCTCGTCGCTGACCGCCGCGAAGATCTCGTCGGGTCGGACACCCTGCGCCACCAGCGTCGCCACGCGGCGCAACGCTGCTTGCTCGTCGGCCAACCTGGTGAGGGCCGCACGGCCTTCGGCGTTCGCGATCGCGGTCGCGACGAGCTCGGTGAACTTCTCGAGGCGTTCCTCGGTGTCGAGCGGCAACGGCTCCTGGCCATGGACGGCCATGGCGCCCCAGAGCCGGCCCTCGACGACGATCGGGCTGGCAACCGCGGAGATGATGCCCATCTGACGATGGATGTCCCCGATCGGCCCGTCGACCCCGATCAACGTCGATCCGCTGCGGGCAGACCGACCGGTGCGGTAGACCTCGAAGGAAGCCATCCCGTCCTGGAACTTCCAGTGCACTCCGATCGGGAAGGCGGCGCTGACCTTGCTGGCGGAGCCGACGTAACTGATCCCCTCACCGTCGTCGTCGTACCTGATGACCGTCGCCGAATCCGTACCGACCAGACGCCCGACCTCGTCGCTGACCGTCGCGAAGAGCTCGTCGGGTCTCACTCCGCGCGCCACCCGCGTCGCCACGCGGCGGAGCGCTGCCTGCTCTGCAGCCAGGCGCTCGAGGGACTCCCGCGACTCGGCATTCTCGATCGCAGTCGCCAGCAGCGCGGTGAAGTCGGTCAGACGCGACGCCGCGTCGTCCGGCAACGGCTCCTGGTCCCTGGTGGAACCGACGATCGCTCCCCAGAGCCGGCCGGCGACGACGATCGGGGCTCCGACGGACGCGCGGATCCCGGTGCGACGGACGTTCGCCGCCATCTCGCCCGCCAGCCCTGCGTGGTCGTCGATGCGGGCCGCCGCGGCGCTGTCGCGGACGAGTCGAAGGATGTTCGTTCCCTCGATCGGCCACCGGGCGCCGACGGGGCGCAGCCCCTTTCGCCGGTCGTAGTTGGCGCACTCGGTAGCGGTGTCGTCGAGCTCGTAGCGCACGACGCTCACGGCTGAGACGCCGACGACCCGGGAGACCTCCTCGGCGACCACGGCGAACAGGTCCTGCGGCCGCACGCCCCCCGTCACGAGGGTCGCGACGCGGTGCAGCGCGTCCAGCTCGGC
>DASWSI010000304.1:0-5514 GCA_036402715.1 Candidatus Limnocylindrales bacterium | reverse complement strand
GGGCACGGCCGCGAGGAACGACTGGTGGACGGCGTTCGCGGTCGTCCAGATCAGCGTCGCGGGCGCGTCGTTCACACCCGGGATCACGTACATCCCGCGGACGTCGGCGAGCGCGGTCGGCGCGCCGGCGATTCGGTACTGCTCGACGTATTTGCCGTCCGACTTGTCGAGCGCGATCACGCGGCCGTTGGCCGAATCGTAGCCGTAGATCCGCCCCTTCCGCCGGTCCGTGCCGGACGCCAGGAGGGTGTACACCGGCGGCTTCCGGAGGAGCTCGTCGCCGGGCAGCGAGGCCTTCCAGCCCTCGCCACTGCCGGCAACGTAGCGAGTGAGCTGGCCGCCGTCCACGAGGAACAGGTCGCCGTCGATGTAGACCTGGCTCACCTGGTCGACCGGACGGGCCGAGTCGAGCCAGGGCGTGGAGCGGGACGGGAATCCGCTCCCGTCGGCCGCCGGGGAGTACGCCCGGATCTGCTTCTCAGACGGGTCGACCAGGTAGAGGTTGTAGAGCCCGGAGTCGAAGCTCTTGACGTACGTCCCGATGGCGGTGATGTCGTCGCCCCAGGATGTCGCGCCGCTGACCCTGACGCGCGTCAGCGTTCCGGCGCCCTTCGCGTCGCTCGGCCGCCACCGCCACAGCGTGTTCTTCGCGTCGAGCACGAGGAGATCCGGCCCGCCGACCGTGACGAGCTTCGGCGCGGCGGCGATTGCCCCTGCGGCGCGCGTCCCGTTGCGGATGAGCCCGACGGCCTTCTTCGCCTTGACGTCGATCCGGTAGACGATCGTCGTCGCGCGATCGAGGACGTACGGCGCGCCGTCCGGGCCGCGGACGATCTGGCCGAGGTCCGGCGGCGGCTTCGCGGCGGGATCGAACGCGAGGATGACATCGTTCGGCACTTCGACGACGCCGAACAGCCGATCGAGACCGGCGACGACCTTCGTCCGGATCGGGGTGATCGCGGATGCGGCGATGCCGCTCGCCTCCGCCCGCTTCAGCTGCTCGAAGGCGTCCTTGAGCAGGGGCATCGCCCGATTGCGATCGTCGGCCACGAGATCGACGCCCGGGGCGAAGACCTGGTTCAGGTCCGCGGTCGCCGTGTCGAGGGCCTTCTGTCCGGTCGCAACCGATTGGAGCACCCGATTCGGTGATGGATCGCGCGATCCGAGAACGAAGACCGCCAGACCGAGCCCGACCGCAACGACGACGAACGCAAGCACGGCGACGGCGGCCCGGCGTTGCGACTCGCGCCGCGCACTGATCGGCGACACGCGGCGATAGGCGGCGTTGCGCCGCGGGAGGAAGTCCTGCAGCCGGCGGAACGCGCGGCCGAACGCGCCGCCCGCGGCATCGGCCGCCTGGCGGGCGCCTGCCTGGACCGCCGCGACACCGCCGGCCACGGGGTCGGCGAGCGGGATCGGGGAGCGGTCCGGCGTGCCGGCGAGCGGCTCCGGCGGCCGGACCGGCACGAGCGCGCGCGACTTGTGCGTCGACGCGACCTCGGTGGCCTCGAACGCGATCGCGCCGTCGCTGCCTCGTCCGTCCGCCGCGACGAAACGCTGGTGGAGATGCTCGATGGCGGACTGCGGATGCAGCGTCACCATCGCGTCCTTCAGCTCGTCCGGGCCGAGCCGCGCGACGACATTCGGTGAGATCAGGACGAGCGAATCACCCACGGAGATCTCGCCGCGCCAGACGTCCGGCTCGAGGTCGCCGGCGGGGAGCCCGCGATCGCGGTGCGGGTCCGGCAATGTCGAGAGGCGCGCCTGGCGGATGAGGTACGCCTCCGCGGGCCCGACGGTCGCGACATAGAGCTCGTTGCCGCGAACGACCGCGACGCCTATCCCGATCGGTCCGTTCCCGTTCGCGGAGCTGCCGAGCCCGAGCCGGTCGCGCTGGTGCGCGAGCCGCTTGTTGACGGACCCGATCGCCTTCTCGAGGCAGACGCGGATCCCCGCCGACTCGTCGTAGTAGTACTCGTTGCGGATCGTCTCGGCCGCAATCCGCGTGGCCTCAGCCGCGCGGCTGCTCGAGAGCCGCGACGTGACCAGCAGGTAGAGGTGACCCTTCGAGCGCGCGATGCTCCCGACGCTCGGCTCGACGATCACGACGGTGTCCGGCGAGTCCGAAACCCGATCCTGTTCCGGGACGACACCGACCTTGAGCTGGAGCCTGACGGCCATGGAGCCTCTCTGGTGTGGGCCGAGCGACGGTGCGGGGCGCCGACGGACGGGCGAGCGCATCGAGGATCCCGATTCGACCGTCGACGCTCGTCCCGGGATGGCAGGCAGGTGCCGCGATTATAGGGCCGGGCCCTCCCGCCGGACGCGTATCCGGACCTCGCTTGCGCGCAGGCCGCCGGGCGCGGACCGGAACGCATCGAGGAGCTCCGTGGTTCGCAGGCGCAGCTCCTGGGCGACGATCGGCGCGTCCGCCTCCACGACCAGCGCGAAGCCGTCGAGCCGGACGAGACGGCACGCACCCGATGCCGCGGGAACGCGTTCCGCGACGATCGCCGAGAACGTCGCGATCGCACGGGCGAGACGCAGCTCGTCCTCGAGCCCGAGCCGCCGCGCGGCCTCCGGAATGAGATCGCCGATCCGCTCCATCGGCCGGCGGCGTCCGGTCACCGAGGCCCGCGAGACCCGATCGTCGGCCCCACGAGGCGCGCGCCGTCCGGCTCCGGCACGACCTCCCAGCTCGTCGCCGACGCCCGCAGCTCCGGGTCGAGGTCGTCGAGCGTCGTCGTCGTCACGAACGCCTGGGGGAGCGCCGCGATCCGCCGGACCAGGTGCGATCGCCGATCCGGATCGAGCTCGGAGAACACGTCGTCGAGCAGGAGGAGCGGCGGCCGACCGTCGAGCGCGGTCAGCAGGTCGAGCTCGGCCAGCTTGAAGGCGAGGATCGCGGTCCGCTGCTGGCCGCGTGATGCGAACGTCGCGAGGTCGCGCCCGCCGAGCTCGAACGCGATGTCGTCGCGATGCGGCCCCACGAGCGTTGCTCCGTTCCAGACCTCCTTCTCCGCGGTCTCCGCGAGCCGCCGCGCAAGCGCATCCCGCGCGGATTCGCCCGGGGCGATGGGAGCGTTCGTGATGTAGCGGACCATCAGCCGGCCGCCGGCAGCCTCCTCCGGGGCAATCTCCGCGTGCGCGGTCGCGAGCGGCAACGCCAGCTCCTCGAGCATCCGCAGACGCGTCGTCACGATCGCGGCGCCCGCGTCGAGCAGCGTCGCGTCCCAGTAGCGAAGCTCCGCCCGCGACGCCTGCTCCTCGCGAATCGCGCGGAGCAGGCTGTTCCGCTGCTGCAGCGTCCGGGTGTAGGTCGCCGAATCACGGACGTACGCCGCCGAGCGCTGCCCGGCGAGCTGATCGACGGCCGAGCGGCGCAAACCCGGCGATCCGGCGACGAGGAGCATCTCCTCCGGCGCGAACACGACCGTCCGAAGCAGTCCCGCGAGACCACTCGCGCGGCGCGGCACGCCGTTGACGCGAATCCGCTTTCGCCCCGCGCCCGCCGCGCCCGATCCCGCGCCGGGGCGGACGAGCGCGACCTCGATCGTCTCCGCGCCGGCGACCGCCTCGACCCGGGCAAGATCCGCGCCCCACCGAATCAGCTCGGGATCCGTCGTCGTCCGGTGAGAGCGGCCCCACGCCGCGAGGACGATCGCCTCGAGCAGGCTCGTCTTGCCGGCCGCGTTCGGGCCCCACACGAGTTGCGGTCCGCCCCCGAAGGCGGCGTCCAGCGCGGCGTAGCCGCGAAGATCGCGAACGTGGATCTCGCCGAGCAGCGTCGGCTCGCGGCCGGGTTGCTGCGCCGGGCCGCCGAGGAGCGCGGCTTCTACGACGCGGTCCGGACCGGCATGACGACGTGGACGTACAGGTCGTCGCCGATCGGCCGGAAGACGCCCGGGGACAGCGGGCCGTTGAGCTCGAGCGCGAACTGCTCCGCGTCGACGTTCGTGAGGACGTCCGCGAGATACCGCGCGTTGAACGCGATCGTCGTCCCGTCGCCCTCGACCGCGGCCTCGACCTGGCCGACGTGATCGCCGACCTCCGCGTTCGCGCTGACCGTGATCCCCGCGTTCCCGTTCGTGTCGATCTGGAGCTTCACGATGTTCGCGGACTCGTGGGCGATGAGCGCAGCCGGACGGACGGCGCGAAGGAGCTCCTCGCGGTCCAGCACGGCGCGCGTCGTGTGGCTCTGCGGCAGGACCTGCTGGTAGTTCGGGAACTGGCCGTCGATGAGCCGGCTGACGAGATCGATGCCCTCGAGGTGGAACAGGATCTGGTTGCGCGCCTGGGCGAGCACGACATCGACGGGCTCGTCGACGTCGGCGAGGATCCGTGCCAGCTCATTCAGGGCGCGCGCCGGGATGACGACGGACGTCTCGGCGACGGCGTCGAGGATCGGGATCGTCTTGACGGCAATCCGGTAGTTGTCCGCTGCGGCGAGGGTCACGGTCGAGCCCTCGAACCGCGCGAGCACGCCGGTGAGGATGGGGCGCGCCTCGTCGCTTGCGGCCGCGAAGGCGGTCTCCTCGAGTGCCTGCCGCAGGACGTTCTGCGCGATTCGCGTCGTCGGCCGCTCGCCCGCCGTCTGGATCGCCGGAAACTCGTCCGCGTCGATGCCCTTGATGTTCGACTCGTAGCGCCCGGCGCGAAGGTGGAGCGTCTCGCCGGCGAGGAGCTCGAGATCGACGCGCTCGCCGCCCTGGAGCGCATTGACGTAGTCCGTCAGGAGCTTCGCCGGAACGGTCGTTGCGCCGTCGGAGTCGATCTTGCCCGGGACCCAGTACGTGATCCCGATCTCGAGGTTCGTCGCCGTCAGCTTGAGCCCCGCGTCCTCCGTCTTGAGCAGGACGTTGGCGAGGACCGGCAGCGTCGATCGCGTCGACACTGCCCGGCTGACGACCGACAGGCCGCGTGCCAGGTTCTCCTGCATCACAGAGAGCTTCACGTTGCGTTCACTCCAGGCTCCGGGCGATGACGCCCCTCGGACGGATCGGCGGTCGGCGAGGCGTCAGTGTGCGGGTTCTGTCGCGCCGCGGGTCCGTCGTAGCGTGTTGGTATCTTCCCCCTATCTTCTCACCCCGTCATCATCACCATAACGGTGTTGACGGCGTGGACGACCGTGCGCAGTCCCGCACGGCAGCTCGGTGGACGACATGCGGCCTCGCGTTGACGACGTGCACCTGCGCGGTGACATCGGCAGCGTGACGATGTGGACGGCCTGCGCCTGGCCCGTGAGGGCGGATGCGCGATGCCGACCTGTCGACATTCGGTCCAGCAGCCGCCGCCGGAGCCGCTGAAGATGTCCACCACCGCGCGACGTTCTCCACGGATAGCGGGCGCTTGTCCACAACGGCGTATCGCGGCCATCGCAATTGTCCGGACAGAGATTTCAGCGCCGTAACACGAACCCGAGCGCGCCGCACCTCGCGACGGGGCGTCAGTCGGCGTAGATGAGCTCTCGGACGGCCGCGATCTCGCGGCGGAGCTCGTCGTTCGCGGCCGACT
>DASWSI010000303.1:0-7385 GCA_036402715.1 Candidatus Limnocylindrales bacterium | reverse complement strand
GCCAAGGCCGTTCTGGACGGGCGCGCCGAGCGTGGCGTCCTCATCTGCGGCAGTGGCGTGGGCGCTTCGGTGGCCGCCAACAAGATCACCGGCATCAGAGCGGCCGTCTGTCACGACTGCTATTCGGCGCGCCAGGGTGTCGAGCACGACGACATGAACGTGCTCGTCCTCGGCTCGCGGGTCATCGGATCGGAGCTCGCGCTCGAGTGCGTCAACGCGTTCCTCGCCGCGACGTTCAGCGGCGAGGCGCGGCACCGCCGACGGCTCGACAAGGTCCTCGCCATCGAGGCGACCGAGTCGCGCTGACGCGGGCGCGCCAGGCGAGCTGTGTCGGCGCAGACGTCACGGAGGCACGAGCCATCGCAGCGCGGACGAAAGGTCCGCGGCACTCTCGTACGCACCGGCGCGACCCGGCGCGCCTACCCTCGATCCATCCTCGGCGTGGGGGAAGCGACCGACGGACTACCATGCGGAGACACCATGCGCGATCACGCCTCGCCGACGTTCGCTCCGTCCCTCGAGCTCCCCGCCACCTTCACGGCGGCCTACGAGGATGCGATCGCGCGGGCACGCGACGAACGCTGGGCGGAGCGGCTCTTCGATCGCGACGCGACGCTCTGGTCGAGCGACGAGCGCGTCCAGGCGGCGATCGGCGAACGGCTCGGATGGCTCGACGCAGTCGATCACTTCGGTCTGCAGATCCCGGCCCTCGAGGCGTTCTCGGCCGCCGCGCGCGACGCCGGTTTCACGACCGCCGTCGTCATGGGGATGGGCGGCAGCAGCCTCGCGCCGGACGTCCTCGTCCGGACATTCGGTGTGACGGACGGCTGGGTCGGGCTGCGGATCCTCGACTCGACGGACCCGGACAACGTGGGCCGCGTCCTCGACAGCCTCGACCCGCTCGCGACGCTCTTCATCGTCGCCTCGAAGTCGGGCACGACGACGGAGCCGCTGGCCTTCCAGGCGGAGGCGTGGGCACGGGTCGAGAAGGCGCTGCGATCCCGTGACGCGGACCAGTCGCCGGCGACGATGCTCGTCGCGATCACGGACCCGGGGAAGAGCGTCGCGGCGATCCCCCACCACGACGAGCTTCGCGAGGTCTTCCTCAACCCGCCGGACGTGGGCGGTCGCTACTCCGCGCTGACGTACGTGGGGCTCGTGCCCGCGGCGCTGATCGGGCTCGACCTCGACGCGGTCCTCGCCAACGCCGGCGCGATGCTCGCTCGTTGCCGCGAGCCGGAACCCGCGGCGAATCCCGGGCTCAGCCTGGGCCTCGCGATCGGGACGCTGGCGCGGGCGGGGCGCGACAAGCTGACGTTCCTCGCCGACGCGGAGATCGCGAGCTTCGGGGCGTGGACGGAGCAGCTCCTCGCCGAGAGCACCGGCAAGCACGGCGTGGGAATCGTGCCGGTCGACCTCGAGCCACCCGGCGATCCGTCCGTCTACGGCAACGACCGCGTCTTCGTTCGGCTGACGCTCGCCGGGTCCGAGTCCCGGTACGAGCCGCTCGTCGCCGGACTCCGCGCCGCCGGCCACCCCGTCATCACGATCGAGATCGCCGACCCGATCGACCTCGCCGGCGAGTTCATCCGCTGGGAGGTCGCGACGGCGATCGCGGGTGCCGTCCTCGGGATCGACCCGTTCGACCAGCCGAACGTCGAGGAGGCGAAGGAGCGAACGCGACAGCTGCTCGCGGCCCACGAAAGCGGCGGCGACGCGAATGACGGCCACGCACCGGAGGCGCAACCGGCGCTCGTGTCCGACGGTCCGCTGACGCTGTACGGCGACGCCGCGCTGCGGCTCACGGGCGAGGACGGCTCGCTCGTCGGGGAGCTCCGACGGCACCTCGCCCGCCGCCGGCCGAATGCGTACCTCTGCCTCCAGGCCTTCATCGCCCCGACGCCGGCGCGCGACGAGGCGTTCGCCCGGATCCGCGCCCTCCTCCGGGACGCGACGCATTGCGCGACGACGGCCGGGTACGGCCCGCGCTTCCTGCACTCGACGGGCCAGCTCCACAAGGGCGGCCCACCCACGGGCTGGTTCGTCCAGCTCACGTCGGACCACCCGAACGACCGCCCGATTCCGGACTGGCCGTACTCCTTCGGTCAGCTGATCGACGCGCAGGCGGCCGGCGATTTCGGGTCGATCGAATCGCACGACCTGCCGATCGTCCGCGTCCATCTCGGCGCGGACCCGGACGCCGGCCTTGCCGCACTCGAGCGGGCGCTCGCGGCCGCTCTCGCCACCCCCATTTCGGAGGCCTGATCCCCATGCGCATCGGCTTCATCGGTCTCGGGCGCATGGGCGCGAACATGGTCCGGCGGCTGCTCCGCGACAAGCACGAGATCGTCGCCTACAACCGAACCGCGGAGAAGACGAAGGAGATCGCGGGCGAGGGCGCGGACGGCGCGTACTCGATCGCGGAGCTCGTCTCGAAGCTCGACAAGCCGCGCGCCGTCTGGATCATGGTCCCGGCCGGTGACGCGACGGAGGCGCAGATCGCGGAGCTGCTCGAGCACCTCGAGCCCGGCGACACGATCATCGACGGCGGCAACTCGAACTTCCACGACGACCAGCGGCGGCACCCGATCCTCAAGGCGAAGGGGATCAACTACATCGACGCGGGCGTGTCGGGCGGCATCTGGGGTCTCGCCAACGGCTTCTGCCTGATGGTCGGGGGCGAGCCGGAGCCGGTGAAGCGGCTCGAGCCCGTGTTCCTGTCGCTCGCCCCGCAGGACGGCTACATGCACGTCGGCGGGCCCGGGGCGGGGCACTACGTGAAGATGGTCCACAACGGCATCGAGTACGGCCTGATGCAGGCCTACGCCGAGGGCTTCGAGATCATGCACGCGAGCGACTACGAGCTCGACCTCGCCGGCATCTCGAAGATGTGGAACCACGGCTCGGTCGTCCGGTCGTGGCTCCTCGAGCTGGCCGAGCGCGCGTTCGCCGAGGACGCGAACCTCCCCCACATCAAGGGCTGGGTGGCCGATTCGGGCGAGGGCCGCTGGACGGTCCAGGAGGCAATCGACAAGGACGTCCCCGCGCCGGTCATCACGCTGTCGCTGCAGACACGATTCCGGTCGCGGCAGGACGACTCATACGGTGCGAAAGTGCTGGCGGCACTCCGCAATGAGTTCGGCGGTCACGCGATCAAGAGCGAATGAATTGGCAGCCTCGACGTTGTCCCACGACTCACGCACCGAGGTTCGAGGCGGAGCTCCGCGACGCCATCGGCCCGAGGTTCACGCCGTCAAGAGCGAATAGCGCCTCATGCCCGCGTCCGGCGTTCGGAACTTCCGGCTGGCCCGATGAGCGACGCGCCACCGAAGGGCTCGCGGAGCGCCGCCCGAACGCCGACGAAGGCCGCGCCGAAAGACGGCGAGACGGCTTCCGCGCCAAAGGACGGGGCGAAGCCGACGGCCGCCTCAGCCAAGCCCGCCTCCGGCGCCCCGAAGGCCGGTCGCGCGGCGCCCGAGACGGAACCCGATCGGATCACCCACCCCTCGCCGCGGCCGCGCGACGTGCCGCGCACGATGCGCGACCTCCGGCTGTTCCGCGAAGGCCGGCGCAAGACGTCGGGGCCGCGGACACTCGAGAACCCGCTCCGGGAGGGACTGCGGCTCGAGCGTGTCCCGGATCCGGCCGTCCTCGTCCTCTTCGGGTCGACCGGCGACCTCGCCCACCGCAAGGTCGTGCCCGCCCTCTACCAGCTGTGGCGGACGAACCTCCTGCCGCACGAGTTCGTGCTGCTCGCCATCGGCCGCCGGCCGTACGACGACGACACGTTCCGCGCCGAGCTCCGCGGCGCGCTCGAGAAATACTCGCGCGTCCTGCCACTCGACGAATCCGCGTGGCGAACGTTCAGCGAACGGATCAAGTACCAGCGCCTCGACTTCGACGAGCCGGCCGGGTTCGACGACCTGAATCGCCGCCTCGACGACCTCGACAAGGAGCACGGCACCCGCGGCAACCGCCTCTACTACCTCGCGACGCAGCCGTCCGCGTTCTCGGAGATCGTCGCGGACCTCGGGCGCGTCGGGCTCGACCACGAAGTCCACGGTGCCGGGTGGCGGCGGATCGTCATCGAGAAGCCGTTCGGCCATGACCTCGACTCGGCGCACCGGCTGAACCGTGAGGTCGCCCGGGTATTTCGCGAGTCGCAGGTCTACCGGATCGACCACTACCTCGGCAAGGAGACGGTTCGGAACCTCCTCGTCTTCCGCTTCGCCAACGGAATCTTCGAGCCGATCTGGAACCGCCGCCACATCGATCACGTGCAGATCACCGTCGCGGAGACGATCGGCGTCGAGAACCGCGGCTCGTTCTACGAGGAGACGGGCGCGTCGCGCGACTTCCTCCAGAACCACCTCCTCCAGCTGATGAGCCTCGTCGCCATGGAGCCGCCGGCCACGTTCGAGGCGGATCCGCTCCGCGACGAGAAGGTCAAGGTCCTCCGGGCGATCGCCGAGAAGTCGCGCGACGAGATCGCCCAGGACGTCGTCCGCGGCCAGTACGGGCCGGGCTGGGTCGGCGCGGAGAAGGTCGCCGGCTATCGCGAGGAGGCGGAGGTCGACCCGAAGTCGGAGACGGAGACGTTCATCGCGGCGAAGCTGTTCGTCGACGACTGGCGCTGGTCCGGCGTCCCCTTCTACCTCCGGACCGGCAAGCGCCTACCGAAGCGCGCCACCGAGATCGCGGTCCAGTTCAAGGACGTCCCGCATCGGCTGTTCAGCGAATCCCGAACGGATCCGGATCCGAACCTCCTGGCCATGCGGATCCAGCCGGACGAGGGAATCATGCTGCGGTTCGGGGCGAAGATCCCCGGCCTCGGGATCGACGTCCGGTCGGTCACGATGGACTTCGCCTACGGCGCGGCGTTCGCGGTCGACTCGCCGGACGCGTACGAGACGCTGATCCTCGACGCGCTCCTCGGCGACGCGTCGCTGTTCACCCGCGCGGATGAGGTCGAGGAGGCCTGGGGAATCGTCGACCCGATCATCGACGCCTGGGCGGACGGCCCCGCACCGGACTTCCCGAACTACGAGGCGGGGTCGTGGGGCCCGGAGGCCGCCGACGAGATGCTCGCCCGCGAAGGCCGCCGATGGCGCCGGATCTGACGGTCGCGGTCGCGGCCGGGGTGGCTCCGGCGAGTCGCGGCCTGCGCCTCCGTTCGCCCGCCCTGCACCGTGGTTGAGGGTCCGTCCGCGCCGAGCGACGGCCGGACCAACGGCCGCGGCGAGATCGGCGAGATCCTCGCGGTCGGGACTCGCTCGCCGCGGAGCGGCAGGATCGAGCTCGCCGAGCCCGCACGTCCTGGCGAGCCGACGCTCCGCTGGCGGTCGCGCGCGCGGAGCCTCGAGCAGATCGAGCAGGAGCTCTCGCGGATCTGGGCGGAGCCGAACCTCGAGACCCTCGTCGAGGGCGAGCCCGGACGCCACGTCGCCGCCCGCACGAGCGTGATGAACCTCGTGGTCATCGCCCGCCGGCCGGAGGTTGGCGAGCGGTCCGCGGCCACGATCCAGCAGCTCACCGGGCGGCATCCGTCGCGGACGATCATCGTCTCGACCGCGGACCCAGACGGGCCCTCGTGGCTCGACGCGCAGGTCGAGGCGCATTGCGTGCTGCCGCGCGAGGACGCCGCGGAGATCTGCGCAGAGATGATCTACCTGACGGTCGGCGGCGAGAGCGGGCGGCACCTCGACGCGATCGTCGCTCCACTCCTCATCCACGACCTCCCGGTCACGATCTGGTGGCCGGGCGAGCCGCCGTTCGGGACGGAGCAGGCGAACGACCTCTTCGCGGCGGCGGACCGCCTCGTCGTCGATGGATCGACCTGGTCCGAATCCGGCCTCCAGCGCCTCGGCCAGCTGGCTTCGCTGTTCGACACGAGCCGGGTGTCGATCCGCGACTTCGCGCTCGTCCGCCAGTCACGCTGGCGCGAGGCAATCGCCTCGATCTTCGACATGCCGGAGTTCCTCCCCTACCTCACCTCGCTGCGGCGGATCGCGGTCACGTACGCGACCCACGACGAGACCGGCGCGCCCGGGTCGACGAACGTCGTCAAGCCCGTCTACCACGTCGCGTGGCTGGCGTCGCGGCTCGGGATGCGGGTCACGCGGCCACTCACCGCGCTGCCGTCGCTCGTTCCGGCGCGGGTGAAGGCGCCGGCGCGCGGGCGCGTCAGCGGCGGAACGATGTGGCGCGGCCTCTCGGCATCGCTCGCCGACGGTCGGGCGGACATCGCCGTCGTCGTTCGGCCGGTCCTCTCACCGATGCCGTCCGGCACGACGCTCCGTGTCGAGCTCCTCGCGGAGCGCCGTGGCTCGGAGCTGCGTGCGGACGTCACGGCCGAGCAGGAGACGGTCCGCGTCCGGGTCTGGGTCGACGGCGTCGAGGCGCTCGACCGCCCGTTCGTCGCCCCTCGGCGGACCGATGTGGACCTCCTGGGCGAGGCGATCGAATCCGGCGGCCTCGACCCGGTCACGGTCGGGACGATCCGGATGGCGGCCGCGCTCGCGGGCCCGGGCGCGACGGAATCCGACGGCCGCGACGGAGCGAGGCGATGAACGGGGAACCGCGCGTCATCGTCGTCGCCGATCCGGACGCTGCGTCCGCGGAGGCGGCGTCGCGGATCGCCGCGATCCTTCGTGGCTCGGTCGAGGCCCGCGGTCGCGCGGACTGGGCGACGACCGGCGGCTCGACCCCGATCGGGATCTACCGCCGGCTCGCGGAGCCGCCGCTCGTCGACGAGGTCCCCTGGTCCGGGGTCCATCTCTGGTGGGGCGACGACCGCTACGTCCCGCGCGACCATCGCCTCTCGAACGTCATGCCGGCGGACCAGATCCTCCTTCGGGCGGGCGCGCTCGGCGCCCAGACGGGCTGGGGCGAGACGCCGGGCGACGTGACCTCGGGCTACGAGCCCGCGGCCCACATCCCGGTGGCCAACGTCCATCCGTTCCCGCTCGCGGAGGCGATCGGCGAGGCACGCGGCCCAGAGTGGGCGGCGGAGCGCTACGAGGTCGAGCTGCGGGCCGCCGGCCTCGACGCCCACGAGGGATGGCCGGTGTTCGACCTCGTCCTCGTCGGGATCGGGCCGGACGGCCACCTGATGTCCGTCTTCCCGGGGTCGGAGGCGTTCGACAGCACGGCGTGGGCCTTGGCGATCCCGGCCCCCACGCACATTGAGCCGCACGTGCCGCGGGTGACCCTCAACCCGGGGATCCTCGACGTCGCGCGGGTCGTCCTCGCGGTCGTGACGGGCTCCGCGAAGTCAGCCGTCCTCGCCGAGGTGTTCGGCACCGCCCGGGACCCGCGGCGCTGGCCCGCCCAGCTCGTCCGCCGCACCGGCGCGACGTGGATCGTCGACCAGGCCGCGGCCGCAC
>DASWSI010000302.1:0-4647 GCA_036402715.1 Candidatus Limnocylindrales bacterium | reverse complement strand
ATGAGCCCCTGCTCGACGAGACTGGGGCCGCGATCCGTCGCCTTCAGGCCCTCGATGCACCGGGCCGCGAAGTTGTCCGCGGCCGCGGCGAGGAGCGAGGCGGACTCGAGGAGCGTGACCGCGGCCACGGGGAGCATCACGTTGAGCTCGAGCAGCGACCCCGTCTGGGCGAAGCCCATCGTCGCGTCGTTGCCGACGACCCGGGCCACGACCATCGTCAGGCTCTCGACGATGACCGGGTTCACCTTGCCCGGCATGATGCTCGACCCGGGCTGCGTGTCCGGCAGCGCGAGCTCCGCGATCCCGGCCCGCGGCCCCATCCCCATCAGGCGGACGTCCGAGCCGATCTTCCAGAGGCTGAGCGCGATCGTCCGGAGGCCGCCGTGCGCGGCGATCGGTGCGTCGAGCGACGCCTGGGCGTGGAAGTGATTCGGGGCCTCGCGGACGTCGAGTCCCGTCATCTCGGCGAGCCGGGCGCACGCCGCCGGGGCGAAGCCGGGATCGGCGTTGATCCCGGTTCCCACGGCGGTTCCGCCGAGCGGCACCGAAAGCAGCTCATCGCGCGCCGTCCGGGCGCGGCGGATCGACTCCTCGACCTCGCCCGCGTAGCCGAGGAACTCCTGTCCGAGCCGGATCGGCGTCGCGTCCTGGAGGTGGGTTCGGCCGGTCTTGACGATCGGCCAGAACTCGCGGCTCTTCGCGTCGAGCGCCGTCCGAAGCCGCTCGAGCGACGGCAGCAGCTCCTCCGAGATCGCGATCGCAGCGGCGAGCTGGAGCGCCGTCGGGATCGTGTCGTTCGACGACTGGCAGCGGTTCACGTCGTCGTTCGGGTGCACCTTCCGGCCGTTGAGCCGCTCCGTCGCGAGTCGGGCGATGACCTCGTTGAAGTTCGTGTTGGTCGAGGTGCCGGAGCCCGTCTGGTAGACGTCGATCGGGAAATGCTCGTCGTAGCGGCCGTCGGCGACCGCGGCGGCGGATTCCGCGATTGCAGTCGCCACGTCGCGATCAAGGAGCCCGAGGCGCGCATTGGTCTCCGCCGCGGCCTGCTTGATGAGGCCCATGGCGCGGAGGAAGCGGCGCGGGAAGGGGCGGCCGGAGATCGGGAAGTTCAGGACGGCCCGCTGGGTCGAGGCGCCGTACAGGGCGTCCGCCGGGACGTCGACCTCGCCCATCGAATCGCGCTCGACGCGCGTCGCGGGTCGGGAATCCGATGGGCTCACCGCCCGATTGTAGCCGCGCCCGGAGGCGGTCCCGGCGCCTCGACCCCTGCCGCGGGCCCGCTGCGGTCGCGGCGCCGCGGACTGCGCCGCCGGCATGCGCGTGCGCCGGCCGCCTCGCGCCGAACCGCTCCGAGCGGGATCCCGCGGCTTCTCCCGTAGACTCGCCTCGATGGACGCCGCCCCCGGATTCTTCCGCAAGGTGATGGGCCATTTCGTGACCGGCGTGACGGTCGTGACCGCGCTCGACGGGGAGCGGCCCCAGGGCATCACGGTCAACGCCCTCAGCTCCGTTTCGCTCGACCCGCCGCTCGTCATGGTCGCCCTCGACCGCGGCCGCTTCATCACCCCGACCGTGCGGCGCGCCGGCCGCTACGCCGTGAACATCCTCGCCGAGACGCAGCAGGCGCTGTCGGACTGCTTCGCGGGCGCGGCCGTCGACCCGGGGCGCGACGAGTTCTGCGGCGCGGCGTGGCACCCCGGCGAGACCGGGCTGCCGCTGATCGACGGCGCGATCGCCACCCTCGAGTGCACGGTTGTCGAGACGTTCGAGGCTGGCGACCACGACCTGTTCATCGGCCGGGTCGAGGCGCTCCGCAACGACGAGCACCATCCGCAGCCGCTGCTCTACTACCGCCGCCGCTACCTTCGGGTCGAACGGGCGACGACCGCACCCGTCGAAGGCAAGGACCCGGGCTAGGCCGATGCCGACGATCCGCGCGAACGGCCTCGACATCGGCTACGACGTGCACGGCGCCGGACCGCCGCTCATCCTCCTGCACGGCGCGACGTCGATCGGGCGCGAGGACTTCGCCGCCCAGATCCCGCTCCTCTCGCGCGGCTTCCTCGTCCACGTCCCCGACGCACGCGGACACGGCCGAACGCGGTGGGATGCCGCGAACGGCTTTCGCTACGACTGGCTGGTCGACGATGTCGAGGCGTTCGCGGACGCGCTCGGTCTCGCGACGTTCCACGTCGTGGGTTTCTCGATGGGCGCCATGACGGCGCTCCAGCTTGCGGCGCGGAGCCCGGCGCGACTCCGCACGCTCGTCGTGATCGGCATCACGACCCAGCGCGAACCGCGATTGAGCGTCGCCCGGCACCTCATGGACCCGGCGCGGATCGACCGCGACGACCCACAGTTCCGGGCGATCCTCGAGCGGCGCCACGACGCGGGCCAGGGAGCCGGCGCATGGCGGACGCTGCTGCCGGCGATCGCCGCCGACGTCGCCGTCCAGCCGCTCCTGTCGCCGCGCGACCTTCGGCGGATCGAGCTCCCGTCGATGGTCGTCTGCGGGGACCGCGACCCGTTCGTGCCCGTCGACCACGCGTGGGGGATGCAGCGTCAGCTCCCCGACGGGCGACTCTTCGTCGCCCCGGAATGCGGTCACGAGGTCACCGCGAAGCGACCGGCGCTGTTCAACGAGGCCCTCGGCGGGTTCTATCGCTCGACGGAGGCCGTCGCGCGCCGGCGAGCCGAAACGGAATCGAGTCGACCGACCGGCGAGGCCGAAACGGCCCCTGGCAACCCCACGGAGGTGAACCGATGACGACCCTGCTCGCCCTCTACCGGCGGCCGGACGGCGGACCCGACGCGCTCGCCGAGTTCGAGCGCCGCTACACCGACGAGCATCTCCCGCTCGTCGCCGGCACGCCGGGGCTCCGCCGCATCCACGCCCAGCGCGTCGTCGAGGCGCTCGGCGGCGAGACGGACATCGTCCTCTTCACGGCCATGGAGTTCGACGATCGCGCGGCGCTCGACGAAGGGATTCGGTCGGACGCCATGCGAGCCGCGGGGCGGAATCTCCGTGAGATCGCGCCGGGACTGTCGACGCTGCTGGTGCTCGAGGATGCGCCCGACGTCGTGCCGGAGATCGGCGCCTGAGACGGGTCGCGCGGCCGGTGCGCTCGTTCGGCTCCGACCCATCCGCTACTGTGGCGGGCGAAACCGGAGGAGCCAGGTGACCGACACCGCGCCGTCGACGACCAGCAATCGTGCCCGCGCCGCCGGCTCGCAGCCGCGGATCACGGTCGAGCTGCCCGCGACGGGGACGTCCGGGCCCGTCGACCACGTCGCGCTCGTCACCTTGAGCCGGCCCGAGGCGCTGAACGCGCTCGACTTCGCCCTGATCGCGGAGCTCACCGACGCGCTCGAGGCCCTCGACCTCGATCCGGCCTGCCGTTGCATCGTCCTGACGGGCTCCGGCGATCGGGCATTCGCCGCGGGCGCGGACATCCGCGAGCTCGCGGGCCAGACCCCGGTCACGCTGACCGTGGACAACGAGTTCCACCGCTGGGAGCGGATCAAGCGGATCCGGAAGCCGCTCATCGCCGCGGTGCGCGGGGTCGCGCTCGGTGGCGGGTGTGAGCTCGCGATGACCTGCGACATGATCGTCGCCGCGGAGGACGCGCAGTTCGGCCAGCCCGAGATCCGGCTCGGCGTGATGCCAGGTGCCGGCGGGACGCAGCGGCTGACCCGCGCCATCGGCAAGGCGCGGGCGATGGAGATGGTCCTCACGGGGGACACGATCGGTGCCCGCGAAGCGCACGCGCTTGGGCTCGTGACGCGTGTCGTCCCCTCGGAGGCAACGCTCGATTCCGCGCTCGAGCTCGCCGGCCGCGTCGCCGCCATGCCGCCGATCGCGGTCGTGGCCGCGAAGGAGGCCGTGAACCGCGCCTTCGAGCTGTCCCTCGAGGCCGGCCTCGAGTTCGAGCGGCGCAGCTTCTTCCTGCTGTTCGGCAGCGAGGACCAGCGCGAGGGGATGGCCGCGTTCGTCGAGAAGCGGCGGGCCACATGGTCCGGTCGCTGACCGTGGCCGCCGCCGTGGCCGAGGATCGGCATGGATCCTGAGACCCGCGGGCCCCGCGACTACGGCCGCGACCCGGAGCGGGACTTCGGTGACGAGCCGCCCCCGGCGATCCGCGACGCGCCGCCGGACTATCTCGGCCGCATCGACGAGGGCGCCGCGGTCAGCGGGCACGTGCCCGCCCGCGAGGCGACGGGGTCGATTCTCGACGCGCCGGAGCACGACTGGGGCCAGGCGTCCGCGCTCGTCTACCCGGCACTCCGCCCGCCCGGGACGCAGGGCGTCCGTGCCGCCGACATCGATCGGGAGGCGCTCGTCGCGCAGGGAGGCAAGGCCCGCTCCCAGCCGATCGTCGACGAGGGTCCCGCCGGTCTCGTCGTCGTGTACGGCCTCCAGGCGGGTGGCTTCGACGTCATCGTCAACGCGGACCACCTCGTGTCGTGGGGGATCCGTGCGGACGAGCTCCGAACGACGGCGCTCGCGAACCTCGCGGCATGGTCCGACGGCGCGCCGTGGACGGACGAGGTGTCCGGGGACCGGAGGCTCGTCTCCTCGGACTCGGGTGAGGGCTGGGACGCGGCCCGGATCCTCCTCCCGGAGGTTCGCGAGCGTCTCGCCGAGGA
>DASWSI010000301.1:0-1909 GCA_036402715.1 Candidatus Limnocylindrales bacterium | reverse complement strand
GTCGTCGGGATCGTGGGCCTGGTCATCTCCTCGCTCGGTGGCGGCACCGCGTCCGTGACCCGCGCCTTCGCGGTCTACGGCGTGCTTCTCGCCGCAACGGTCCTCTCGCCGTTCGTCATCGCGCCGCTCGGGCGAATCGCGGGGCTGCCGTTCGCGGCCGCGTTCAGGTTCGAGGAGCGGCTCGCCAGGCGCGGGCTCGTCCGGGAGCGCGGCCGCACGGCGTTGACGGTCGGCGCGTTGACGGTCGGGCTGGCGATGATCGTCGCGATCGGCGGCGTTGCCCTCAACGCGCGGAATGCCGCCGGTGCGTGGCTCGAAAGCGTGGTTCCCGGCGACGAAGTCGTCACGTCGATCCGCCCCGTGTCACTCGACGAGCCGGTGATGACGGACCTCCGGGCCGTCGACGGTGTCGAGCGCGTCACGCCCGTCGCCACGTTCGACCTCGCCTATCGCGGTTCGCGTCTCGATGCCGCCGCGATCGTGGGCGCGGACTTTCTCGCCGACGGTCGGCTGCGCTTCGTCTCCGGCGACCGCGCTGCGGCGCTCGCTGCGCTCGATGCCGGCGGTACCGCCGTCCTGCCAGCGACCGAGGCGGACCGTCTCGGCGCGCGGGTGGGGGACGCGCTCCCGTTCGCGGTCGGTGGCGGCCGAACCGTGAGCCTCACCGTTGCCGGCATCACGGAGCACACGCTCCCGGGCCCGACCGGCGAGGCGGTTCTCGTCAGCTGGACCGACGCGACGGCGAGCTTCGGCGTCCTCGGGGCGGATTTCCTCGGGGTCCGATTTGCCCGCGACGCGACGGCCGCCGCGCGGGCCGAGCTCGACGGCGTCGCCCACGAGGCGGCCCTCGAGCCGAGCTCCCTCGGGACCGTTCAGGGCGCCGTTTCCGACGCGCTCGGGCGCGTGTTCGGGCTCTTCGATGCCCTCGCGCTCATCGCCGTCCTCGTCGCGGCGCTCGGAATCGTGAACACGCTGACGATGAACGTCGTCGAGCGCGTCCGGGAGATCGGGGTCCTCCGCGCTGCCGGGATGACCCGCCGCCAGGTCGGCCGGATGGTCGTCGTCGAGGCCGGGGTTCTCGGGCTCGTCGGCGCGGTCCTCGGTGCGGTAACCGGGCTCGTCGTCGGCGGCGTCATGGTCGTCCTCGGCGGTGGCCGGATCGACGTCACGATCGACGTGCCATGGAGCGCGGTCGCGCTCTGCGTCGTCCTCGGCGTCGGCGTGTCGATGGCCGCGGCCTGGTATCCGGCTCGGCTCGCCGGCCGCCTGTCGATCGTCCGCGCCGTCCAGTTCGAGTGACTCCCACGGTGTCAGGTCGGGGAGCGCGACGAGACGCTCTGCTAGACTCGCGCCGTCCTTCGGCGAAGAGAGGGTCGCCGAAGGCGAGAAGGGAGCCGCGATGACCATCGTCATCCCGAGGCTGGACCGCCTGCCCGCCGCCGAGCGCGGCATCACCATCGCCGATTTCCTCGTGCCGATCCGCGTCGGGGAGCGGCTGAGCACGCGCGCCCGCCACGTGGCGCTCGTCATCGCCGGTGCATTCCTCATCTACCTCACCGCCAAGATCTCGATCCCGCTCCCCGGAACGCCTGTTCCGGTCACCGGGCAGACCTTCGGGGTCCTGCTCGTGGGTGGCGCGCTTGGCTTCCGCCGCGGGCTTGCCGCGACCGCGCTGTACGTCGCCCTCGGGGTCATCGGCCTGCCGTTCTTCGCCGAGGGCAAGGGCGGACTGAGCATCGTCCTCGGGGCGAGGGGCGGCTACCTCATCGGGTTCCTCGTTGCGGGCGCGCTCGTCGGGCGGCTCGCCGAGCTCGGCTGGGATCGCCGCCTCGCGGGCGCGGTCGGTGCAATGGCGATCGGCAATGCCCTGATCTACGTCATCGCGATCCCGTGGCTTGCGGTAGTGACC
>DASWSI010000300.1:0-6221 GCA_036402715.1 Candidatus Limnocylindrales bacterium | reverse complement strand
TCGGCGAGCCCTGCCTTGTCCGTGACCTTCAGGTAGCGCGCCGGGACGACCTGGTCCGTGTCGACGTTCTCGGCGGGGAGCGGGATGACCTTCGAGGAAAAGGGTCGGTACGGCTCCGCCATCTCAGCGGCCGCCGACGACGGCCAGCGACTCGACGCCGGGAAGACGCCGCGGGTCCGCCACGACGCCCGCGATCGCCGACGCGGCGGCGGTGAGGGGCGACGCGAGGAAGGTTCGGCCGCCCTTGCCCTGCCGGCCCTCGAAGTTGCGGTTCGACGTGCTGATCGCGTACTGGCCGGGCGACAGCTGATCGCCATTCATCGCGATGCACATCGAGCAGCCCGCCTCGCGCCACTCGGCGCCGGCCGCCTTGAAGACTTCGGCGAGGCCCTCCTGCTCGGCTTCGCGCTTCACCTCGTCGGAGCCCGGGACGACCATCACGCGCACGCCATCCGCCACGTGACGGTCGCGGAGGACCGATGCCGCGAGCCGGAGGTCGCTGATCCGTCCGTTCGTGCACGAGCCGATGAAGACGACATCCACCTTCTGGCCGAGGATCTCCTGGCCGGGCCGGAGGTCCATGTACTCGAGCGCCCGCTCGAGTGCGCGGCGCTGGCTGCCATCCGCCTGGTCCGCCGGAGAGGGGACCCGCGACGTGATCGGGATGCCCATCCCGGGGTTCGTGCCGTAGGTGACCATCGGCTCGAGGGCCGCGGCGTCGATCGTGATCGTCCTGTCGTACGCCGCGCCCTCGTCCGTCGGAAGGCCGCGCCACCGCTCGACGGCGGCGTCCCATGCGGCGCCCTGCGGCGCATGCCGGCGGCCGTGGAGATACTCGAACGTCGTGTCGTCGGGAGCGATGAGACCGGCTCTCGCGCCGCCCTCGATGCTCATGTTGCAGATCGTCATCCGCTGCTCCATCGTCAGCGCGCGGATGCCGTCGCCGGTGTACTCGAAGACGTGGCCGGTTCCACCACCGACCCCGATCTCGGCGATCAGCGCGAGGATGACGTCCTTCGAGCTGACTCCGGGGGAGAGCCGGCCGTCGACACGGACCTCGTAGGTCTTCGGTCGCCGCTGGAGGAGCGTCTGCGTCGCGAGGACCATCTCGACCTCGCTCGTCCCGATCCCGAATGCAAGCGCGCCGAATGCGCCATGCGTGCTCGTGTGGCTGTCGCCGCAGACGATCGTCATGCCGGGCTGCGTCAGGCCGAGCTGCGGGCCGATGACGTGGACGATCCCCTGGCTCGGCGACCCGATGCCGTGGAGCGGGATGCCGAACTCGCGGCAGTTCGTCTCGAGCTGGGCGACTTGCGTCGCGGCCATCGCGTCGAGGATCGGCAGGCTTCGGTCGTGGGTGGGGATCGAGTGGTCCGCGGTCGCAACGGTCTGGCCCGGGCGTCGGACCCGAAGGCCGCGCGATCGGAGGCCGGTGAACGCCTGCGGGCTCGTGACCTCGTGGACGAGGTGGAGGTCGATCGCGAGAATGCTCGGCGCACCGGGCTCCTCGGCGACAAGGTGGTCGTCCCAGATCTTCTCGACGGTGGTTCGCGGGCGAGCGGCGGCAGTCTGTGGCATGTCTGGAGTTCCGGCTGAGAGGGATCGGGCGCCCGGGCGGGCACGTTTCGTGACGGAGGAATCAGGCTAGCACAGGATCGCGGAGCAGCCGGACGACCGAGAAGTACTGGCCGTCCGGCAAAGGAAAACGGGGCGAGCCGTCGCTCGCCCCGTTCGTGAGAGCTCGGCGGGCGTCGCCCGCCGGCGGTCAGTGGGTCTGGACGTTGCCTCCGCTCAGCGTCTGCTCGCCGGAGTCGTAGCCGCTGCTCAGCCGGATGCGGTACGTGTCGGACGATCCCGGCTCGCCGAGGTCCTGGACGTCGATCCGGAAGTCATAGGCCCCGGCGCCATTGATGGTCGCCTTGCCGAAGATGCTCGCGCGTGTGCCGTCCCTCGTGCACGTCACGGCGAGGATGCTCGACGAGTGGACGTTGATGTCGATCGCACCGCCGTGGTCCTGGAACTCCTCCTCACCGGAAGGTCCCTTGCCCTTGGCGTTGCCACCGAAGGTCGCCTTGTCGCCGTTCGCGGCCGCGATCCGACCGCCGTTGTTCACCTTGCACGCGGCGTTGTTGGCGGGAATGACCCACGTCTTGGTCGCGGTGTCACTCGGGCTCGTGCCGCCGACGGCTGTGGCGGTGATGAGGTCGGCGCCAGGCAGCCCCGGGCCGGTGTAGCAGAACTGCGCCTGGCCACTCGCGTTCGTCGTGGCGGTGCCGGTCGTCGTGACCGAGCCCGTCACCCCGAAGTTCACGACGTCGTTCGGGACCAGGTTGCCGAACGCATCCGTGACGGTCGCCGTCACGCAGTGCTGCGCGTCGACGACGTTGACGGCCGTCTTCGGCGTCAGTGCCAGATGGGCCGGCGCCGCGGCCGTGACCGTCGCGTTGATCGTCTGAGTGGCGCGCGCCGTCCCGTCGACGACCGCTGTCACCGTGCAGGAATACGGCCCTGGCACCGTCGGTGCCGAGATGTGCTCCTGGAAGGACTGGTCGACCGGCGCCGTGAATGGCCCGTACGGCGGGGCCGGGGTGAATGTCACTCCTAGCGGGCAGCCCGCGGACACCGTCAGATCGACACGGTCGATGTGAGCAGCGGCGGCCCTGATCTGGGCGACGATCTGCGTCGCAAGCGTCCCGGCGCCGCCGCTCGACTGCGCCGACCCACCGGTATACGCGGCGAGCTGCGACTGGCACGCGAGATTGCCGTACGACACGAACAGGAGCGTGTCGTTGACCGCCCGCAGCCCGTTCAGTGACCCGACCGTCGTCAGGTCATCGGTGGTCCCGAGCAGCGTGTCGCGACCGGGGTCCGTGACGGACGTGTCGGGACACGCCGAGAACGTCGTGGATTGCGTCGTGTCGTGACCGAAGTTGTCGCCCAGGACGATGACGAACCGGACCGCGCCCGGGTTGTAGACGAGCAACGGATCGTTGACCGCCTCGTAGAAGACCCGGTTGTACGACTCAGGGCCGTCTCCGCCATTCCCGAGGGTCAGGGTGTTCACCGCTGTCTGGAACAATGCCGAAGACGACGTGAACGGAAGCCGGTTCAGGTAGGGATAGTCACCCGCCACGCCGAACGTTCCGGCCGGATACTGCCCGGCGTTGGCGTAGTCGCGGAAGTCGGCGAGCCCAAATCGCGCGCCCGGAATCGCGGTCGCGATGGCGTTCGCGATGCTCGTCGCGTCACTCTTCGCCTGCGTGATGGCGGGCCCCATGCTCCCGGTCGTGTCGACGGCAAACAGGATGTCCGCGGCGCCGGGGAGCGCGTCGAGATGCAGGACCTTGTCGATGTTGGTCGAGCCACCGGCAGGCAGTGTCGTCGTGACGACCGCCGGTGTGAACGAGTCTGCGGCGAGCGACGAGCCCGCGACGCTGAGCCACAGCGCGGCCGTGACCGCGCCCGCTGCAAACCGTTTCCGTGTCAATCCCTGATGCGTCAAGTCGAACCCCTCGAACAGAAACTTCCTTTGGAGCGCGGCCAAGCTCGCTAGGCGCCCCTCCTCCCGTGACGGCGTGCGAGCAGCGGCGCAGGCACGAGCTCACCAGCACGCATCGAGGGACAGAAGCGGGGAGCAGCCGATGGCCGGGCGGCGGTTCGGCGCGTCGTGACGGCGGCCCCCTCGCTCGATCGCCAACAGCGCATGCGCGGCGGACAAGCGCCGGAGCACCCGCGACGGATGCGCTTCGATCGTGCGCACCGCGTTGCCCATTGTCACCGGCGGGCGCGACCCGCGTGGGTCGGTTTCGCGACCCGTCCCGGGCGGGAGCGGCATCGACTGCCTCGACGGAAGTCCTGCCGCCGAGCGGTACTTTCGGTCCACCGACCGCAACCGCCGCAGACGCTACAACACTCGTACCCGCTGACCCTGTGGACGGAACGCCTCTTCGATGGTCACTGTCGCCGATGGCGCGCCGGGCGCCGATTCACCGCGGCCGGACAACTCCGGCATCGCCCGGGTACGGCGCTACCTCGGTCACGGCCCCACCACCCGGCCGGCTATCAAGGTCTGGCTGCTCACCGTCCTCCTCGCCTCCCTCGCCGTGGCGATCTTCGCCACGTCGATCCGCCAGATCGACCGCGCCGCGCCACCGATCGACATTCCGTGGCCCGTCATCGCGGTCCTGTTCTGCCTCGGCGAGCTCCTCGACGTCCAGGTCCACTACCGCCGCGAGACCCACGCCTTCTCGCTGAGCGAGTTCCCGACCGTCATCGGACTGTTCTTCCTCGAGCCGACGACCTACCTCGTCGCGCTGATCGTGGGTTCCGCGGCCGCGCTCGCGATCCAGTCCCGGGAGCACCCGCTGAAGCTGGCGTTCAACCTCAGCGACGTCGCACTCAACGGCACCATCGCGCTCGCGATCTTCCATGCCATGGCGGACCTGACCGGGCCTCCGGGACCCGGGTCGTGGCTCGCCGCGTTTACGGCGACGCTCGTGACCAGCGTCGTCGCGGCAATCGCGATCGCCGGCGCCATCTCCCTGTCGGGTGGCGCCCCGCAGTTCCAGAAGCTGCCCGAGATGCTCCAGTTCGGCGGCCTCGTCGCCCTTGCGAACACGAGCCTCGCGCTGCTCGCCGTCTCGATCCTCTGGATCCACACCGAGGCGATCTGGCTCCTCGTGGTCCCAGTCGCGACGCTGTTCATCGCCTACCGCGCCTACGTCTCCGAGCGTGAGAAGCACGAGCGCCTTGAGCTGCTGTACGAGTCGAGCCGGATCCTCCAGAACTCGCCGGCGCTCGATTCGGCCCTGCTCGCCCTCTTGGAGCACGCCCGCGAGATGTTCCGGGCGGAGCTGGCCGAGATCGTCCTCTACCCGCGGCGCGATCCCGACGGCGACGCGCTCCGGACCCGCACGAGCCGCGACGGCACGTCGGAGGTGATGGCCCCGATCTCGCTGGCGCGCGGCGACGTCGTTCGGCAGCGCATCGCCACCGACCGGCGGGCGTTCCTCCATGTCCCTGGTCCGGAGTGGCGGCCGGGGACGCCGGCGATCCGGCAGGCGATGACGTGCCCGCTGAACGGCGAGCGCGGGCTCATGGGCGAGATGACGATCGCCAACCGGATGACGGAGGCAACGAGTTTCCTCGGTGACGACCTCCGCCTCCTCGAGATGATCGCCAACCAGGCGGCGGCCGCACTCGAGAACGGCCAGCTCGAGCAGTCACTCGCCGAGCTGTCCCGGCTGAAGGAGCAGCTTCGCCATCAGGCCTAC
Source organism: Candidatus Limnocylindrales bacterium (assembly GCA_036402715.1). GTDB lineage: Bacteria > Chloroflexota > Limnocylindria > Limnocylindrales > CSP1-4 > JACDAV01. Next base: position 948 of record DASWSI010000300.1, on the reverse strand, counting down.
CACGACTCGCTCACCGGGCTGCCGAACCGCGCGCTCTTCACCGAGCAGGTCGACGCCCGCATCGCCCGAGCCGGCGGCGGCTCGCCGCTCATCCCGGTTGTCCTCTTCCTCGATCTCGACGACTTCAAGGTCGTCAACGACACCCTCGGTCACGCGGCGGGTGACCGCCTCCTGGTCTCCGTCGCCGAGCGCCTCGCGGGCTGCATCCGGGCCGGCGACGTGGCCGCCCGGCTCGGTGGCGACGAGTTCGCGATCCTTCTCGAGGACCGATCGGACCTGACCCGGTCGATCGGCGTCGCGAACCGGATCCTCGACGCGCTTCAGGCGCCGTTCCCGATGCAGGGCAAGGAGATGGTCGTCGGCGGGAGCATCGGGATCGCCGTCGCGCGCGAGGCGGAGGAGCGGGCCCACGACCTCCTTCGCAAGGCGGACATGGCGATGTACACCGCGAAATCGGCGGGCAAACGCCGGCTCGCGGTGTTCGACCCGACGGTCCACGCGTCGATCGTCGCCCGCCACGAGCTGAGCGCGGAGCTCGCCGGCAGCATCGCCCGCGCCGAGCTGGCGGTGCACTACCAGCCGATCGTCGACCTCGCGACGCTTCGGATGACCGGCGTCGAGGCCCTCGTCCGCTGGCATCACCCGGTCCGCGGCCTGGTCCCTCCGGACGAGTTCGTCCGCCTCGCCGAGGAGAACGGGACGATCCTCGAGCTGGGCCGCTGGGTGTTCGTCGAGGCCTGCGACCAGCTCGTCCACTGGAAGCACGCGGGCATCCTCCGCGAGCCGATCTCGCTCGCGGTGAACCTCTCACCGATCCAGCTCCAGCAGGGCGGCTTCATCGAGGACATGGAGGCGATCCTGCTTCGAACCGGCTTCGACGCCGAAAACCTCATCGTCGAGATGACGGAGACGGCGATGTTCCGCGACAGCGAGTCGACGATCGCGAAG
>DASWSI010000299.1:0-5834 GCA_036402715.1 Candidatus Limnocylindrales bacterium | reverse complement strand
CGACGCCGCGCTTCGGCTGCTCGAGACCACCGCGGTCGGGGAGGGACGATGCGTCGCCTCCGCATCCTGACCTGGCACGTCCACGGGAGCTACCTCGAGTCGCTCGGGTGGATCGGTCACGAGATTGTCGTTCCGTCGAGGCCCGGGCATCCCGAGGGCTACGGCGGCCGCCCGACGAACGCCGAGTGGCCGGACACGATTCGCGAGGTGGCCGCGGACGAGGTTGCGAACCTGGACATCGACGTCGTGCTCTTCCAGTCACCCAGGAACTGGACCGAGGACCAGTTCGAGATCCTCTCCGACGCGCAGCGCCGGGGACCGCGTGTCTACCTCGAGCACGACCCGCCGCGCGAGCACCCGACCGACACGAAGCACGTCGTCGACGACCCCGACGTGCTGCTCGTCCACGTGACCGCGTTCAACGACCTGATGTGGGATTCGAACCGAACGCCGACCCGCGTGATCGAGCACGGCATCGTCGTCCCCGACGGGGTTCGGTACAGCGGCGAGCTCGAGCGCGGCCTTGTCGTCGTCAACAACCTCGATCTGCGCGGCCGCCGGCTCGGGGCGGACGTCTTCCAGACGGTGCGCGAACAGGTGCCGCTCGATCTCGTCGGGATGGGCGCGGAGCGACTCGGCGGCCTCGAGGCGGTGCCGCGGAGTGAGCTGCCGGCATTGGCCGCGCGCTACCGCTTCTTCTTCCACCCGATCCGCTACACGAGCTTCGGGATGGCGGTCTGCGAAGCGATGATGGTCGGGGTTCCGATCGTCGCGCTCGCCACGACGGAGATGCCGACCGTCCTGCGGAACGGCGAGACGGGCTTCCTCGACACCAGCGTGCCGCGGCTCGTCGATGCGATGCGCAAGCTCATCGCGAACCCTGCGCTCGCGCAGCGAATCGGCGCGGCCGGCCGCGAGGTCGCGCTCGAGCGGTTCGGGATCGAGCGGTTTGCGCGGGACTGGGACGCCGTGCTCCATGAGGCCATCGACAGGGCGCGTGCGGCATCGTCGTCGTCGTCCGCGCCGCGTGACGCGGTCGCCGCGGAGGCACGAGCATGACCCGCCGCGTCGCCCTCATCACCGAGCACGCCTCGCCACTCGCCGTCCTCGGTGGCGTGGACGCCGGCGGTCAGAACGTCTACGTCGATCACCTCGCGCGCTCGCTCGCCGCCCTGGGTGACGAGGTCGACGTCTTCACCCGCCGCGACGCCCCGAACCTGCCCGACGTCGTCGACCTCGCGCCGGGCGTGCGCGTCATCCACATCGGCGCCGGGCCGGCGGAGCCGATCGCGAAGGAAGCGCTCATCCCGCACATGGCGGAGTTCACCGCGCGGATGCTGCGCTGGATCACGACCCGCGGCGAGCGCTACGACCTCAGCCACGCGAACTTCTTCATGTCCGGGCTCGTCGCGGCGGACCTCAAGGTCCACATCGGGCTGCCGTTCGTCGTCACGTTCCATGCCCTCGGCCGGGTGAGACGGCAGTTCCACGGCGCGGACGACGGCTTCCCGGACGAGCGTTTCGCGATCGAGGACCGGATCGTCGCCGAGGCGGATCGGATCCTCGCCGAGTGCCCCCAGGATGAGGAGGACCTCATCCGGCTGTACAACGCCGACCCTGCCCGAATCGCGATCGTCCCGTGCGGCTTCGATCCCGGCGAGTTCGCGCCGATGAGCCGGCCGCTGGCGCGGCTCGATCTGGGTCTCGACCCGGCCGAGCGGATCCTCCTCCAGCTCGGGCGGATGGTGCCGCGGAAGGGCGTCGACAACGCCATTCGCGGACTCGCCCGACTGCAGCGCGACCACGGCGTCGCCGCCCGGCTGCTCGTCGTGGGTGGCGCGGACCGCGATCCGGACCCGGAGCGGACGCCAGAGCTCGGTCGGTTGCAGGAGATCGCGGCGGAGGAGGGTGTCGCGGACCGCGTCGTCTTCGTCGGCCGTCGCGACCGCCACGAGCTGGCGGCGTACTACAACGCGGCGGACATCTTCGTGTCCACGCCGTGGTACGAGCCGTTCGGGATCACGCCGCTCGAGGCGATGGCCTGCGGCATCCCGGTCCTCGGGTCGAATGTCGGCGGCATCAAGTTCAGCGTCCGCGACGGCGAGACCGGCTACCTCGTGCCACCGAACGACCCGTCCGCCCTGGCCGAGCGTGCCGCGCATCTGTTCCGCCATCCGAAGCTCCTGTCCGTCCTCGGGCGGCAGGGAATCCGCCGCGTCAACGACCTCTTCACGTGGGAGCGAGTCGCCTCGGGCGTCGCCGCCGCGTACGAGGAGGTGCTCACGGCGGGGCGCCTTGCCCGCGCCGACGAAGCGGCGCGGGTCGCGGTCGTGGACGGCACGTTCGATGCCGCGATCTGGGCACTCCGCGAATCGAAGCGCCGGCTCCGCAGCGCGGTCCTCGAGGCCGCCGAGGTCGTGACGTCGTCGTTCGCCCGGGACCGGAAGCTGCTCATCTGCGGCAACGGCGGCAGCGCCGCGCAGGCCCAGCACTTCGCGACGGAGCTCGTCGGGCGCTTCCGCGACGGCGAGCGGCCGGGTCTCGCCGCGATCGCGCTGACCGCCGACTCCGCCGTGCTGACCGCGTGGGCCAACGACGCCTCGTACGACGAGGTCTTTGCTCGCCAGGTCGAGGCGCTCGGCCGTTCCGGCGACGTGCTCGTGGGGATATCGACGAGCGGCCGGTCGCCCAGTGTCGTTGCGGCATTCCGGGAGGCGAGGTCGCGCGGGATGCGAACGATCGCGCTCCTCGGCCGGGATGGCGGCGATCTCCGCTCGCTCGCCGATGTCGCCGTCGTCGTCCCTTCAGCAGATACCCAACGAATCCAGGAGGTTCATGCCGTGGTCGTTCATCTGATCTGCGATCTCGTCGAGCGACGGTTGCTCGACGCCGGGTGGTTCGAGACCCGCGAGACGGCGCCAGGCGGGTGGTCCGCTTCGGACGAGACGGAGGCGCGGTCGCCGCGCGCAACGTCGCGGCGCGCGACCGCGGCGGGGGCCAGCGTCGAGAGCGGTGGCGCCCGATGAGCCTCACGACCGTCTCGCGTCCGGACGCCGCCAACCGGCGCCTCGATGAGCGGGTTGTCGTCATCACCGGAGCCGGCAGCGGCCTCGGCGCGGCGACGGCGCGGGCACTCGCGGCGGCCGGGATGGCCGTCGTCGCGGCCGATCTCGATGCCGCCGCCGCCGCGGCCACCATCGAAGGGATCGAGGGCGCCGGTGGCGTGGGGCTCGCCGTGCCGCTCGATGTCCGGGACGCGGCGTCCGCGGAGCAGGCGCTCGCCACGACGCTCGACCAGTTCGGTCGTCTCGACGTCCTGATCAACAACGCCGGGACGGACATCACCGCGGCATTCGACGAGATCGATCCGGCGGCCTGGGACCGCGTCATCGACGTCAACCTTCGAGGGCCGGCGATCATGACCCGTGCGGCGCTGCCGCACCTGCGGCGCTCGCGGGGTGGCCACATCGTCAACATCACCTCGACCGCGGCGAAGCGCGCGTGGCCGAACGCGTCCGCATACCACGCGAGCAAGTGGGGGCTGCTCGGCTTCAGCCACGCGATGCACGCGGAGGCCCGCGAGTACGGGGTCAAGGTCACCGCCGTCGTCTGCGGCGGGATGCGGACGCCGTTCCTCCTCGAGCGTTTCCCGGAGCTCGATCCGAACGTCCTGCAGGATCCGGCGAACGTCGCCGAGACGATCCGGTTCGTCCTGTCGATGCCACCGGAATCGGTCGTCGCGGAGATCACCGTGCTGCCGATGCGGGAGTCGTCGTGGCCGTGAAAATGGCTGCCCGCCGGGGCGGCACGACGCGTCGCGCCGAAGCCGCCCGCGCCGCCGTGTTCCTCGACAAGGACGGGACCCTCATCGAGGACCTGCCGTACAACGTCGACCCGGAGCGGATTCGCCTCGCGCCCGGAGCGCGGGCGGCGATCCGCCTCCTGGCCGAGGCGGGCTACCCGATCGTCGTCGTCACGAACCAGTCCGGCGTCGCACGCGGCTACTTCACCGAGCGCGACCTCGACGCGGTCGCCGAGCACCTCGACGCCGAGCTGCGGTCGCTCGGGTCCGCGCTCGCGGGGTTCTATTTCTGTCCGCACGTCCCCGACGGGATCAACGAGTACGCGGTCGTGTGCGACTGCCGCAAGCCGGAGCCGGCGCTCATCCATCGAGCGGCCGCTGACCTCGGGCTCGACCCCGCGCGGTCGTGGTTCATCGGGGACACGTGGATGGACGTCGCGGCCGGCCGCGCCGCGGGTTGCCGGACGATCATGGTCGGGCCGGAGCACCGGACCGCGGCCGAGCTGCCTTCGGACCGTCGCCCGGATCACGCCGTGGCGGACCTCCTCGTCGCGGCGCGGATCGTCGTCGCGGCGGGGCCGTCCCATCCGGCCGGCGCGGCCAACGCGCGCCCGGCGGAGGTTCCCGCGCGATGAGCCAGCTCTCCGCGCTCCTTCCCGGCTTCCGCGGCCGGCGGGTCCTGGTCGTCGGCGAGGCGATCCTCGACAGCTATCTCGCCGGGCATGCGGATCGGCTGAGCCGTGAGGCTCCGGTGCCGATCGTCACGCTCGAGGAGCGCGTCGACGCCCCGGGCGGCGCGGCCAACGCCGCCGTCAACGTCGCCCGGCTCGGTGGCCGGCCGACGTTCCTCTCGGTCGTGGGGGCCGACGGCGAAGCGGAGCGCCTTCGCGAGGGGCTGCGCGACGCCGGCGTCGACCAGCGGCTGCTGTCGCGGCGGAACCGTCCGACGCTCGCGAAGCAGCGTCTCCTCGCCGGCGGACAGATGCTCGTTCGGTTCGACACGGGGGCGACGGAGCCCCTCGACGCGGAGACGGAGGACGACTTCATCGCCGCGCTCACGGAGCTGTACCGGGATGCCGAGGCGGTCGTCGTGTCGGACTACGGCTACGGCGTCATCACGGATCGTGTCGTCTCGGTCCTCGCCGAGCTCCAGCGCCGCGACCCGCGGGTCCTCGTCATCGACGCCCGCGACCTCCGGCGGTACCGGCGTTCCGGCGCGACCGCCGTCAAGCCGAACTACGCGGAGGCGGTCCGGCTGCTCGGTGAGCGCGAGCTGACGGACACACGGGCACGCGCGCGGCAGGTGGGCTCCCAGGGCGAGCGGCTCCTCGATGTCACCGGCGCACGGATCGTCGCGCTGACGGTCGACACCGAAGGCGCGTTCGTCTTCGAACGTGGCCAGCCGCCGTATCGGACGTACGCCCGGCCGCGGAGCCACGCGCGCGCCGCGGGCGCCGGCGACACGTTCGTCGCGACGCTGGCGCTGTCGCTTGCGGCCGGCGTGTCGACGCCGGCCGCGGCAGAGCTCGCGTCCGCGGCGGCCGCGGTCGTCGTCGGCAAGGACGGGACGTCGAGCTGCGCGATCGACGAGCTCGAGGACGCCCTCTCGACGAGCGCGGGCAAGCGGCTGGAATCGGCCGAGCGGCTCGCGGCGCGGATCGCCGCCCATCGCGACCAGGGCCGCCGGATCGTGTTCACGAACGGCTGCTTCGACATTCTCCACCGCGGCCACATCACGTACCTCAGCCGGGCGAAGGCGCTCGGGGACATCCTCGTCGTCGCGGTCAACTCGGATGCCAGCGTGCGCCGGCTGAAGGGCCCCGAACGGCCGATCAACGGGCTCGACGACCGGCTCGAGGTCCTCGAGGCGCTCAGCTGCGTCGATCACGTCGTCGCGTTCGACGCCGACACGCCCGACGACGTCATCCGGGTCGTCCGCCCGGACGTCTTCGTCAAGGGCGGCGACTACGCGCTCGACGAGCTTCCCGAGGCGGCCGTCGTGGAGGCGCTCGGTGGCAGCGTCAAGATCCTG
>DASWSI010000298.1:0-2603 GCA_036402715.1 Candidatus Limnocylindrales bacterium | reverse complement strand
AACGCAGCCGCGTCGCCGCCGTACCGCCGCGCCATCGCCGCGATGTCGACGAGGGATGCGTCGCCCGTCCTGACCGGCTGTGCGGTGCCGCGGAGCCCGACCCAGTGCCCGAGCCGCTCGTGGTCGTGGATCGCGAACGTGACCCGATGGTCGCGCTCGAGGTTCTGCGGCCAGCGGCGCTCCCGGCGGCTGTTGATCAGCAGCGTGTCGCCATCGACGAGGTACCAGACGACGGCCTGGTGCGGCGACCCGTCGTCGTTGAGGGTCGCGATCGTCGCGAATCTCGGCGCGTCGATCCAGGTCCGGATCGCGTCGGGAATCACGGGCTCGGGGGGCATCGTCGCGATGGTACGCGAGCACACCGTTACGGGGACGCGGAGGTCCATGGTCGCCGGGTTGCGGACCCTCGACGCCGAGAGTGGGCGCGGCCTGGTTGGGGCGCGGGGCCGGCGGGTGCGGCCCGCGCGATCAGTCGGTTGCGACGACCACGGGTTGCGGCCGAGCGGATCTCGACACCCGCCCCGCGGCGCCCGTCACGGCGTTCCGCGGGACCGGCGGGCGGAAGATGTCGAGGCGTCGCGGCTGGAGTGGCTCGGGCGACGGGCGGCCGAGGAGGTAGCCCTGGCCGAGCTCGACGCCGAGTGACTTGAGCGAGGCGAAGTCGGCGCGCTTCTCGATTCCCTCGGCGAGCAGTCGCGCACCGATCCGGCGACCGAAGGACACGAACGCCTCCACGAGCGCCTGCTTGGCGTCGTCGCGGGCAATCCCGTGCGAGATCTCGCGGTCGATCTTGATCACGGACGGCCGAAGCGCGGCGATGAGCGTGAAGCTCGCGTAGCCCGCGCCGGCGTCGTCGACCGCGAACCCGAATCCCAGGCGGCGGAGCGCCTTGACCTGGCGCTTCAGCGGCACGACGTCCGAGACGGCCTGCTGCTCCGTGCATTCGAGCGTGATGTGCCGCGGGTTGAGCCCCACGGCCCTGACCATGTCGCGGAGCTTGCGGGCCTCGAACTGCGGGTCGAGGAGCGAGGCTGGTGTCAGGTTGATCGCGATCCGGAGCGGCATCTGGCCCGTCGCCTCGCGAACGGCCTGGATCCCGGCGGCTCGCTCGAGGATGCAGCGGACGATGAACGCATCGAGCTCGATCGAGCGGTCCGTGTCGATCGCGGCCTGGACGATCGCGGTGATCGACTGCGGCAGCATCGGCATCATCGGCCGGAAGAGGCACTCGTACTCGTGGAGCTCACCCGTGGCGAGCTCGACGATCGGCTGGAACTGAACGGCGTGCCGGTTGCGCAGATTGAAGAAATAGTCGAGGGTCTTCGTCTGGACGACGTGCGTCGACTGCGCCATCCCGATCCGGTCCGCGAGCCCCGACAGCTGGACCGCGGCCGACAGCGCCACGACGTAGCGGTCCGCCTCGGGCAGCGTGGGGTCGATCGTGACCATCCCGTAGCCGGGGTTGCGGACGCCGCGCGCGATCTCGGCGGCGAGCGATTCGGTCAGGACGCTGGCGGGGGCGATGATCGCCGTCCCGGATTCGAGCTCGAGGACGTGCGCGCCCGGAATCGCCTCGGCCAGGCGGTTGGCATAGCGGATGTCCCGGGACCAGAGGAGACGTTCGTCGTCCTGATCGCGGTGCGAGGCGAAGAACCGCACGTCCCACCCAGATGCGTTGGTGTCGCGACCCCGGATGGCCCGGGCACGGCCCCCGAAGCCGCCGACCGCTGAATGATCGCGCTCGCGGCCGCGCGGTCGGAGCCGCCAACGGTCAGGGGTCGGGATGGGCCGATCGTCCGGGGCGGTCGCCGGCTCGGCCGTGAGGCCGCCCGGCCGCGGCCGCGCTCGGCGGCCTCGCGCCGCCGCCGCGTCAGACGAGGCGCTCGCCGGCGCTGACGGGAAGGTCGAGCCGGTTCTCCGGCGGTGCGAGCGGGCAGGCCCACTTCGGGTCGAAGGCGCACGACGGCTGGAAGGCGAAGTTGAAGTCGACGATCACCGTGCCGCGATCCGCGTCGCCGCCGAGGTCAGCGCTCTTCGCCGCGTCGAGGACGTAGCGGCCCGCGCCGTACGTTTCGGTGCCGTTGGTGGCGTCCCGGAAGGGGAGGAAGAGCCCGCCCGCGTAGCCCGCCATCCAGTAGAGGGCGAGCCGGCGCGTGCCGGCGGGGAAGGGGATCGCCAGCCAGCCGATCCGGGTGAAGCTCATCGAGCCACCCGCCGAGACCGGGAGCTCGATCGCCAGGCCAGCGAACCCGCCGAGGCCCGCGGGCGCTGTCGGTGCCGGCTCGGCCGTCGGCCTGTCCGGCTCCACGACCACCTCGAACCGCAGCGCCGCGTCGTAGTCGAAGTGCCGCGCCCGGAACGTCGCCCGCGCTTCCGGCAGCACGGGCGACTCGGAGTGGTCGCGGTACAGCGCCTCGCGGACGGCGGCCCAGTGCTCGCGAGCGGTCGCGGGATCGCGAGCGGCAAGCGCCCGAACCTCCGCGTAGAGCTCGGAGACGCGGCGTCGCCAGTCCGCCAGCCGAAGCCGGTCGATCGGCTGCTCGTCCGTCGTCATGCCGCGATCACGAAGCCGCCGCTGCAGCGGATCGTTCCGCTGATCGCTC
>DASWSI010000297.1:0-4182 GCA_036402715.1 Candidatus Limnocylindrales bacterium | reverse complement strand
CGGCCGCGGTTCGCCGGCTCGGCGCCGCCCGCGCACGCAGCGCTGGCCGAAGCGGCCCGGGCCGTCATCGACGCCGAGCGGAGCGCGATCGCCGCGAACGGCCGAAGCGGCCCGCGCTCCCTCGAGGATCTCGCGGCTGACGTGGTTGAGCGGGTGTCTGCCGCCGCCGCTTCGTGGACGAGCGGTCTGACGCCGGTCATCAACGGAACCGGCGTCATCGTCCACACGAACCTCGGGCGGGCGCCGTGGCCCGCGGCCGCGATCGAGGCCGCTCGCGCGGCAGCCGGGGAACCGCTCCTCCTCGAGCTCGACCGCGAAACGGGCCGTCGAGGCAGCCGCTACCGCGCCGCCGAAGAGCTGCTCATCGCCCTGACCGGTGCTGAGGACGCGCTCGTCACGAACAACAACGCGGCCGCGGTCGCGCTCGGTGTCGCACTTGCGGGTCGTGGCCGCGGCGTCGTCGTATCGCGCGGCGAGCTCGTCGAGATCGGTGGCGGCGTCCGGATCCCCGAGATCGTCCGCCGCGCCGGGGCTCGGCTGATCGAGGTCGGGACGACGAACCGGACGCGCGCGGAGGACTTCGAGCCGCCGCTTGCCGAGGGCCGCGCCACGGTCGTCCTCCGCGTCCACCGCTCGAACTTTCGCGTCGAGGGCTTCACCGAGGATCCCGATCCGGCGGCGCTGGCTCGCCTCGCCCACGGTTACGACGCGATCGTCGTCGACGACCTCGGAAGCGGCGCGCTGCTCGACACGGCGCCGTTCGGGCTGTCCCACGAGCCGATGCCCTCCGAGCGCCTCGCGGCTGGCTCGGACATCGTCACGTTCAGCGGCGACAAGCTCGTCGGCGGCCCGCAGGCCGGGCTGATCGTGGGCCGGCGCGATCTCATCGCGCGAATTCGCAAGGACCCGCTCGCGCGCGCGATGCGACCGGACAAGGTGACGCTCGCGGCCATCGCCGCGACGCTCGCGCTCTACCGCGCCGGGCGCGCCCTCGACGACGTGCCGGTCTGGCAGATGATCGCCGCGCCGGCAAACGTGCTTCGCCAGCGTGCCCAGGCGCTCGCCGCGGAGCTGCCGGGCGCCCACGTCCTTTCCGTCGAGTCGACCGTGGGCGGCGGCTCGCTTCCCGGCGAGACCATTCCGTCGTATGGGCTCGCGATTCCGGGCGGCGCGGACGCGCTGCTCGCGGGGCTCCGGCGTGGCCGGCCGTGCGTCGTCGCCCGGATCCACGCGGGCTCCGTCGTCGTCGACCTCCGAACCGTTCCGCCGGACCGCGACGCGGAGCTCCTCGCGGCGCTTCGGCGCGCGACCCGGATGACGGGATGACCCTCGTCATCGGGACTGCCGGGCACATCGACCACGGCAAGACGACGCTCCTCCGTGCGCTCACCGGCATCGACGCGGACCGGCTGCCCGAGGAGCGGCGGCGCGGGATGACGATCGACGTGGGGTATGCCCACCTCGTGCTGCCGGACGGCACGGCGATCGACTTCGTCGACGTCCCGGGGCACGACCGGCTCGTCGGCAACATGCTCGTCGGCGCGGGAGAGATCGACGCCGTAATGCTCGTCGTCGCCGCGGACGACGGGCCACGCGCGCAGACGCTCGAGCACATCGAGCTGCTCGACGCCCTGGGGATTCGTGCCGGCATCGCCGTCGTGACAAAGGTCGACGCCGTCGATCCCGCTCGCGTCGCGGAGGTCGTCGACGCCGTCGAGCGGCTCGTGGCCCGGACGTCGCTCTCCGGGATCGCGGTCGTGGCGGTCTCCGCGGTGAACGGCGCCGGCATCGACGCGCTGCGCAACCTGCTCGCCGAGCTCGCCCCGCGCGTGTCGCCGCGCGCCGCCCGAGCATCGCGGCTCCCGATCGATCGCGTCTTCTCGGTCCGTGGCCGCGGGGTGGTCGTGACCGGGACGCTGCGAGGTGGATCCGTGGAGCGGGGCGCCACGCTCCGTCTGGAGCCGGTTGGCAAGACCGTGCGCGTCCGCGAGGTCCAGGTCCACGGCGAAGCCGTCGAGCACGCGGAAGGCGGCCGCACGGCTCTCAACATCGCGGGCGTCGAAGCGGGCGAGATCGCGCGCGGGATGACGCTCGTCGCCGACGGCGGCCTCGAGGTCTCGGATCGCCTCCTCGTCGCCCTCTCCCCGGCGATCGCGCTTCCCGAAGGGACGCCGCGCCTCCCGTCCGATCGCGCGCGGGTTCGCCTCCATCTCGATACCGCGGAAGTTGGCGCGATCGTCGGCCGGAGCGGCCGGCACGCGGGCATCCTCGACGACGGGTCCGTCGCGGCGCTGCTCCGACTCGAGCAGCCGCTCGCCGTCGCTCCCGGCGACACGTTTCTCCTCAGGCGCCCCTCGCCGGGCAGGACCGAGGCGGGCGGCCGCGTCCTCGACCCGCATCCGCCGGTCGGCCCCTCGCGCCGCCGGATCACGCAGGAACGGGTGCGCGCGCTTGCGGCCGCGGGTTCGGACGCCGAGCATCAGGCGGCGATCATCGAGCTCCACGGCGCCGTCACGCGCACCGCAACGGCGGTCGACCTGGCAGCGGACGTCGTGGCCGCGCTCGCCGCGCGTGCGGTCGCACTCACCGGGAACGCCTCGCTGCCGCTGGCGGAGCTTCGCGCGGCGCTCGCGACCGACCTCCGTCGTCGCGTGTCGCTGACCGAGCGCGACGCGACGGTCGCCGCGTCGAGCGTCATCGACGAGGCGGTCACCGCCGGGGTGATCGGGCGTGACGGCGACCGCGTCCGCGACCCGCGGCTCGAGACGCGCGGCCCATCCCTGCTCGTGGCCGCGGCCATGGACCGCCTCGAGGCCGCGCTCGACGTGCCCGCGCCGCCGTCCCTCGCGGACGCCGCCCGCGCCACCGGCTGCCCGCCGGAAGGGGTGCGCGCCCTCGAGGCCGAGGGGCGGATCGTCCGCGTCGACGCCGACCTCGCCTGGTCCGCGACGACGTACCGGGCCCTCGAATCGGCCGCGCTCGAGCTGGCCGCGCGCGCGCCGCTCACGCCCGCCGCGCTCCGCGACGCGACCGGGACGAGCCGGAAGTACGTGATGGCGCTGCTGGAAGAGCTTGGGCGGCGTGGCGTCCTCACCCGGACACCCGCCGGCCACGTCCCGGGGCCCCGGGCGCCAACGGCCGCGAGGTGACCGGGCCCGCGATCCCCCCGATCCCCGCCGCGACGGCGATCGTCCTCGCCGGTGGCCGGTCCACGCGATTCGGGCGCGACAAGCTCGCCGAGCCGCTCCGCGGGTTGCCGCTGCTCGACCACGCGGTCGCCGCCGTCGCGATCGTCGCCACGGAAGTTCTTGTCCTGATCCCGCCCGTCGCGGATCTGCCGCCGCTCCGAGCCGTCCGCGCCGGCGCGGTGCCGATCGTCGTCGTCCGCGATCCGGAGCCATTCGGTGGCCCGCTCGTTGCGGTTCTCGCCGGGCTCGAGCGGGTGCGCGAGCCGTTCGCGCTCGTCGTGGGTGGCGACATGCCGACGCTCGATCCCGCCGTGCTCGGAGCGATGCTTCGGCGACTCGATGCGTCCGGGTCCGAGGCCGTCGTCCTGGCGTACCGCGGCCGCCGCCAGCCGCTCCCGGCTGCGTTTCGCGTCGGGTCGGCAACGCCGGCGGCGCGTCGCCTGCTGGGTTCCGGCGTTCGGAGCCTCCATGCGCTCAACGAGGCGCTTCGAACCCTCGAGCTCGCCGAAAGCGAGTGGCGGCCACTGGACCCTGCGGCCGCGACCCTTCGCGACATCGATCGACCGGAGGATCTCCCGGCCTGAATCGACAACGCCCGCCGGGGAGGGCGGGCGCTGCCTGGATCGGACCGGAGCCGGGGAGGATCAGCTCCGGTACGGGTAGTCGGTGAGTGCGGGAACGCCGGGCTGAAACTCGTCGACCGCCCGGAAGGCCGCCCGGAACGAGCGAATGGCGGCTGCGATCGAATGGCCGTTCGGCCGATCGTTCGACTCCCGCGCGAGCCGGTACCGGTCAGCCTCGGCCCGGAGCTCCGCCTGTCGCTCGCTGGCGAGCCGGAGCGCGTCGGCTGCGGTGATCATCGCGAGTCCGTACATCGGTGGTCTCCTTCCTGCCGAGCCGCCGATGACTTCGGTGGCCGCAGAAGAAGGATCGCCCGCGTGATCGGTGCGCCCCACCGTCAAGGGTGGGGAACGGACTACGTCATCTGTCGACT
>DASWSI010000296.1:0-2716 GCA_036402715.1 Candidatus Limnocylindrales bacterium | reverse complement strand
GCACTTCCGCCTCGCGCGGCGTAAGGCCGTCCGTCGCGACATCGTCCCGCGCGCGCATCCGCCGGTGCGATCGCGCGCCTCGGTCCGACGCGATCGTCCGCCGCGCGACAGCCGTCCCGGCATGGACGGACCGAACCGCAGACACGACGTCGCGGAAGGGATCGTGCTCGGTGACGAACGCGTCCGTGCCGGCGCGGATCGAGGCGCGGATCGCGACGTCATCGCTGACTTCCGTCAGCATCACGACGCGGGCCGCCGGATGGCGCGCCCGGATCGCGCGCGCGGCGTCCGCACCTGTGCCATCGGGAAGCCGGTAGTCGACGAGCGCCACGTCCACGCGTCGAGCGAGCCGCTTCGTGGCCCCGACGCTGCACGCGACGCCGACGACATCGATGTCCGGCTCGTCCCCGAGCACATGGGCGAGGGCGTCCGTGAGGAGCTGGCGATCGTCGACGAGCAGGACTCGGATCCGCTTCGGGTTGACCGACACGGTCATCCCCCTGGCTGGCTCGCTGCCGTGGCCCGGGCGGCTGCGCCCGGCGTGGCGGCAGTCGGCCGATGGTAGCACCGGGTGCGTCGCCGGCGGCCGAGCGGGCCCGTCTCGCGGCGCGGCGTCGAAGCCCGATAATCGGGACGTGCGAATCGCGTTCCTCGGCTTCGGGCTGATCGGCGGTTCGGTCGCCCGGAGCCTCCGCTCGCGGTCCGCCGGCTGGAGCATTGCGGCCTGGTCGCCTTCCGGCAATGGGCCGCGTACTGCCGCCGAGGACGGGACGATCGATCTCGCCGCGCCCGATCCCGCGGCTGCGCTCGCCGGTGCGGATCTCGTCGTTCTCGCGGCGCCGCCGCTCGAGTGCCTGGCGCTGCTCGACGACCTCGCGGGGCCGCTCGCCGATGCGCTTCCGCGCGGCGCGATCGTGACGGACGTTGCGAGCACCAAGCGATCGATTGCTGCCCGCGCCCGCGACCGCGGCCTGCCGTTCGTCGGCGGCCACCCGATGGCCGGCCGCGAGACCGCCGGGTACGGCGCGGCGGACGAGGCGCTGTTCGTCGGGCGGCCGTGGGTCATCTGCGACGACGGGGCGGCGAGTCGCGCCGTCGCGCTCGTGGAGCGGCTCGCTCGCGACGTGGGAGCGCGGCCACTCCTGATGGATGCCGCCACGCACGACGCCGCGGTCGCGGCCGTCAGCCACCTTCCGCTCGTCCTCTCCGCGGCGCTCGTCGAGGCAATGGCGCCGTCCGCGTCACGGGCCGGCGACAGCACCGTCGAACACGCCGCAACCCTGCTGGCGGCATCGGGCTGGCGTGACATGACCCGCCTCGCTCGCGGCGACGCGACGATGGCCGCTGGCATCGCCGCGACGAACGCGGATCTCCTCGCGATCCGGATCCGCGACCTCCGGGACGCGCTCGACGGATGGCTCGCGGAGCTCGAACGGCCCGGCGGCTCGGACGCCGCGCGACTGACGTCGCGGTTCGCGGCCGCGCAGGCGCTCGCGGGCGACCGCGACGGCGCAGCCGAGACGGACCGATGACGTTGCCACCGGAGCTCGTCTATGTCGTTCCGCGCGCGGCCGTGATCGCCGCGGCCGGCTGGCACGGGATCCGGACAACGGGCGTGACCGAGCTCGTCGAGGAGGTCGCGCGCGCGGGCCGGTTCGAGCCGCGGCCTGAGATGGAGCGGGATCCGGCGTTCAAGCAGGTCATCCCGTACCTCGTCCTTCGCGACGGTGAGCGCTACTTCCTGATGCAGCGGACCCGCGCCGGCGGCGATGAGCGGCTCCACGACCGCTGGTCGATCGGCGTCGGCGGTCACATCAATCCGGGCGACGGCGGAATCGACGGCGGGCTCCGACGGGAGTGGGCCGAAGAGCTCGAGGCGGACTTCGTCCCGGAGTTCCGGCTCGTCGGCCTGCTCAACGACGACACGACGGACGTCGGCAAGGTTCATCTCGGCGTGATCCATGTCGCCGATGCGGGCGGGCGTCCCGTGTCGATCCGGGAGACGGACAAGCTGACCGGTGGCTTTGCGCCACCGAGCGTCGTGGCGGCCGTCGCCGAGGATCTCGAGACGTGGAGTGCCCTCGTCTTCGATCATCTCGAGGGCGCGGTGCGATAATCGGCGCGGAGGTCCTCCTCTCGTGCGCCGTCACATCGCCAGGCTCCTGTTCGCGGTCCCACTCGTCATGGGCCTCTTCGCGCTGACGGTCGGGAGCCTCCTCGGCGCCGCGGCGCCGCGCGTCGTCGTCCTGACCGCGACCGGCGTCGTCGACGACGTCTTCGCCGGGTACCTCTCGGACGGGATCGCCGCCGCGGCTCGAGACGGCGCGGCAGCCGTCGTCATTCGGTTGAACACTCCGGGCGGCAGCCTCGACGCGACGAACGACATCGTCGGGACGCTGCTCGACGCAGACGTGCCGACGATCGTGTGGGTCGCTCCGTCAGGGGGTCGCGCCGCCAGCG
The DNA here is from genome assembly GCA_036402715.1 of Candidatus Limnocylindrales bacterium. Taxonomy (GTDB): domain Bacteria; phylum Chloroflexota; class Limnocylindria; order Limnocylindrales; family CSP1-4; genus JACDAV01. The sequence goes on along the minus strand of DASWSI010000296.1, from coordinate 256 downwards.
CGGGCACGTTCATCACCCTCGCCGCGAACATCGCGGTGATGGCCCCCGGCACGAACATCGGCGCGGCGTCCCCGATCGGGAGCGACGGCCAGGACATCCCCGGGACGCTGGGTCAGAAGGTCAAGAACGATGCGATCGCGAAGATCCGGTCGATCGCGGAGGAGCGGCACCGCAACGTCGACTGGGCCGTGTCCACGGTCGATACCGCCGTCTCGACGGCCGCCAACGAGGCCGTCAGCATCAAGGCCGTCGACGG
>DASWSI010000295.1:0-6172 GCA_036402715.1 Candidatus Limnocylindrales bacterium | reverse complement strand
AGGGTGTAGACGAGCGGGTGGTAATCGTCGAGGACGACGATGTCCGCGCGACCGAGTGCGGCGGGGAGTCGCAGCCGGTGCCGAATTCCCCGGCCGTGCCTCGCCCGTGCCCGGAGCAGCGTCCGGAGGTCGTACTCGCGGTCGACGCCACGTTCGACCATGCGGTCATACACGAGTTTCAGGTTTCCGCTCAGGGTGTCGTTCGAATCGGACGTGAAGAGGATCCGCCGGCGGCCCCGAGGCCGCGTCGCACCGGCGGCGATGAAGATCAGCCGAAAGACCGCCCGGCGGACCGGGCGCAGGACGCGCTTGACGTGCCGCTTCACGAAGCGCGTGGCGGTCATGGGCGGCGGCGGCCGACGGATCGAGGGGTCGAGCACGACCTCGAGCGTCAGGGCGGCGTCGTCGCGGAGGACGAGCTCCGCGCGGTACTCGCCTCGCCCGAGCTGGAACCGGGCGGTGGCCGTGGCCGCGTCGATGCGACCCGAAGGGGCCGCGAGGGTGACCGGCGCCTCGTCCCCTACGGAGCCGACGATCTCCCAGGCCCCGGGATCGAGTGGCAGCCGGCCCGGTCCCTGCATGACGTTGAACCGGGCGAACACATCGCCCTCGGCGACCTCGGCGTGGGCCGGCGGGACGAGCTCATCGGCGCCACGGGGTCGGAGCCAAAGCGCCGCGAGTGGCGGGCCCTCGTCGGCACGGCGGACGCGAACGTGCAGCTGGATCCGTTCCCAGCGGTACTCGAGGATGTCGACGGCGATCGTCACGGGCGGGGGATGGCGAGCGGCAGCAAGCCGGGGCGACCTCGTTTCAGAGGCGAAATGATACGTGGAGTCCGCTCCGGGCCCGGCGGACGCAACCGGCGACAGGCGATGCTCCGCGGAGCAAGCGAGCGCGACATCAGGGGGACCGGCGGCGGCAACGCCGCACGGGGGTCGCGCCGGCGCGGCCGTCGCCTGCCGCCCTGTCGCCGCGGCCGGTGACGGGACCACCGAGCGCGCGGCGACCGTCCCGCACCCGTGGAGTGACCCTTGACCAGACGGCGACGATCGGTCGCGATCGCTGCTCCAGCCCGGGCGTCCGCCTGATGCGGGCCTCGCAGCTCATGCGCTCCGCCCGCACCGAGCCGGAGGTCGGGTTTCGGACCGACGCGGCCAGCCCCGGGCCGCTGGCGCTTCTCCGCGAGGGACTCGGTGACATCGCGTCGCGACGGCCGCTGATCCGATGGCTCGTCGAAGCCGACATGAAGAAGCGCGGCAGCGACACGGCGCTCGGCAACCTCTGGTGGGTCATGGACCCGCTGCTCCAGATGGTCGTCTACGTCATCTTCGTCACGATCATCACGAGCCGGAAGATCCCGGAATACCCGCTCTTCATCTTCGCGGCCATCCTGCCGTGGAAGTGGTTCAACGCGGCGGTCATCGACGCCACGAAGTCATTGCTCGAGGCGGATCGGCTCATCAAGCGGATCCAGTTCCCGAAGATCGTCCTGCCGCTCGCGGCCACGACGGCCGGGGTCATCGGCTTCGCGTTCGGCCTCATCCCGCTGGCCGGGATCATGCTGTTCTACCCGGACCGGATCTCGCCGCTCGTGCTGCTGATCCCGGTGATCGCCCTCGTCCAGTTCGTGTTCACCGTCGCGATCGCGCTGCTCGTCGCGGCGGGCAACGTCTTCTTCCGCGATCTCGGCAATGTCGCGGGGCACGTCCTGCGGCTGTGGTGGTACCTGTCGCCCGGGCTGTACAGCCTCGCGGTCCTCGACCAGTCCGGCGTCTTCGCGCACCACAAGGTGCTCCGGTTTCTCGTCGGGGCGAACCCGTTCGCGATCCTGCTCGAGGCCTACCGCTCCGTCATCTACGGCTCCACGGACGGCCCGCCGCACCTTCCGGATTTCGCGTCGCTCGGCGTGCTTCTCGTCGCCAGCCTGGCGTTCGTCGGCTTCGCGACGATCGTCTTCAAGCGCCTCGAGCCCAGCTTTGCGAAGGTCCTGTGACGACCCAGCCCGCGACCACCGAATCCGTCGCCGTCCCGCCGCCGTTCGAACGGGCCCGGCCGGAGGACTACGCGATGCTCGCCGAGGACGTCGGCGTCGAGTACGACCTCCGGTTCAACCGCAAGACGCCGATCCGGCAGTCGCTCAGCGCGGCGTTGACACGGAAGCCGCCCGAGCGGTTCTGGGCGCTGCGGCACGTCTCGCTGCGGCTCGAGCATGGCGAGTCGCTTGCGGTGATCGGCCCGAACGGCGCGGGCAAGAGCACCCTTCTCCAGGTCCTCGGCGGGATCATCCGGCCGTCGGAGGGGCGCGTCCACGCCCGCGGCAGGGTATCCGGGCTCCTGACGCTCGATGTGGGCTTCGACCGGCAGCTGACGGGCCGCGAGAACACCCGGCTCGGCTGCGCGTTCCTCGGCCTCGAGAACCGCGTCACGCGGGAGCTCATGCCGTCGATCATCGAATACGCCGAGCTCGGCGACTTCATCGACGCGCCGCTCAAGACGTACTCGTCCGGGATGCGGGCACGGCTGGGATTCGCGATCGCGACATCCGTCGACCCGGACATCCTGCTTCTCGACGAAGTGCTCGCGACCGGCGACGCGAACTTCCGCGAGAAGTCGAAGCAGCGGGTCCTCGAGCTCGTCGAGGCCGCCAAGGGCGTCGTCCTCGTGACCCACGACATGCAGTGGGTCCTCGAGTACTGCAACCGCGCGATCCTCATCGAGAACGGGACGATGATCATGGAGGGCGACCCCGAGTCCGTCGTCGAGCTCCACCGCGAGCGGACCGCGGAGGCGCGGGCACGCGCGCAGGAGCGGGCGCTTGCCGCCGGCGCGGACGAGAGGACGCTGCTCGTCCGCTGACCTCGCGGTGCAGCGCGGCGCCCGGGCGGAGCGAGCCGCGCACCCCGACGCGGCGCCCGGCTGAACCGGATGTCGGTCCCGGCGGTATCCTCGAGGCGATGGTCCGCCCGCTCTCCAGGAAGATCCCGCTCGCGGAGCTGCACTGCCACCTCGGCGGTGCGGTGACCCCGGCGATCATGTGGGGCATCGCCCACTCTCAGGGGATCAAGCTCCCGACGAAGGACTACTGGGAGTTCCGGGACATGATCACGGTCTCGAACCGGTCCCGGAGCTTCGACGGCTACCTCCAGCTCTTCCACTGGACGGAGCTCATCCAGAGCTCGCCGCTGGCCGTCGAGCGGAGTGTCTACGAGGTCGTCGGCGGGGCGTATCGGAAGAACAACGTCACGACCATGGAGCTGCGCTTCAACCCGATGAAGCGAAATCGGGGCGGCGAGCAGGACCTCGACCACATCATCGCGGCCGCCGTCCGCGGGATGGACCGCGCGAACCTCGAGTACCCGGTCAAGCCCGGTCTCATCTTCTGCCTCGATCGCGCGTTCCCGTTCGAGCTGAACGAGATCATCGCGGAGAAGGCCATCAGCTGGCGGGATCGCGGCGTCGTCGGCATCGACATCGCCGGCCCCGAATCGTCGACCTTCCGGGTCGCCGACTACCGGCGGCTCTTCCGCCGGGTTCGCCAGTACGGCCTGGGGCTGACCGTCCACACGGGCGAGGCAGGCCCCGTCGAGGAGGTCGCCCGGGTCGTCGAGCTGCTCGAGCCCGACCGTATCGGTCATGGCGTCAAGGCGGCCTACGACCCGCGGGCGATGGCGATGATCCGCGACCGCGGGATCGTCCTTGAGATCTGCCCGTCGTCCAACCTCAACACGCGCGTCGTGTCGGGCTGGGAGGAGTTTCGCTGGATCTTCGACACGCTGCGGCGGAACGAGGTCCGGTTCACGATCAACACGGACGGCCCCGAGATGCTCAAGACGTACATCCGGGACGAGCTTGCGCAGCTCGGACGGCTCGGCATCCTGTCCCTGGACGATCAGCGGGTCGCGGCGGAGACGTCACTCGCCGCCTCCTTCGTGCCGAACGTGTCGGACGTTCCGCCCCCCAGCCGCGAACCCGCGCGCCGCCAGGTCGTGGAGCGCGAAGAAGCGTAAGGACGTGAAAGGCCACCCTCAGCCGCGGGTGGCCACACGCTCACCGAGGTCCGAGGTGGAGCTCCGCGACGCCATCGGCCCGAGGTGCGATCCGGTAGGTGCACGACCGGTCGCCGGACGCGATGTGTGTCTCGCGCACGACGTCCGCGCCGAGGACCTCGCGGAACAGCTCCAGCTCCGCGGCGCACGCTGCCCCGGTTCCGCGCGCGACGTGATAGATCGCGCAGTTGTGCTCGAGCAGCCGGATCGTGCCGTCGACCTCGAGCACGGTCTCGCACAGATAGCCCTGCTCGTCCTGGATCACGGACAGCTCGCGGACCCGGGCCGAGAGCGGCGCATCCGGCTTGATCCGATCGGACAGCTGTCGCCGGATCCGGTCGCCGATCTGCCGCCGCCGCGCCGCGAACACCTCCTCGACGAGATCGTCGCCGCCGACCGCGCCGATCGCCTCGAGCAGCCCCGCCGCGAGGCCGTCGTAGTTCGACGGGAAGAGCTCCTGGGCGTCCGCGGTGATGTCGTACAGGTGCCGCGGCCGGCCAACGCCGTGGCGCACGGCCTGGCGGGACACGAGCCGTGCGGCCTCGAGGCCACGAAGCTGCTGGAGGACGCCGGTCCGGCTCGCTCCGAGGCGCTTCGCGAGGAGGTCCGGCGAGCTGGGTCCATCGTGTCGAAGACGGAGCAGGATCGCGCGCCGGAGGCTCGATTGCGAGACCGGTGAGCCGTCGATCCCTTCGACCACTCGCGACCGGCGCGCTGCGGGTCCGTGCGGGGCGGCCAACGGATGCGGCTCGGCCATCGCGGAAGGCTAGCACCGGCCCCCTCGAAGCGCTTCCGGGCCGTTGGCGGTGAGCCGGTGGTACGCTCGGACGATGGACCTCGATCTCGCGCCGGAGCATCAGCTCCTCCGCGATACCGTGCGCGATTTCATGACGACGGAGGTCGCGCCCGTCGTCGACGAGCACGAGCGCGCGAGGCGGTTCCCGGTCGAGATCGTCCGCCGGCTCGGCGAGATGGGCTGGCTCGGCATCCCGATTCCGGAGGACGAGGGCGGCTCCGGGCTCGACACGCTCGCGTACGCCATCGCGATCGAGGAGATTGCGCGCGTCTGGGGCTCGCTCGGGCTCATCGTCGCGGCGCACACGAGCCTCGGGTGCGGGCCGCTCCACCTCGCCGGTTCCGCGGAGCAGAAGCAGCGCTTCCTCGTCCCGATGGCCTCGGGCAAGGTCATCGGCGCCTACGGCCTCACGGAGCCGAACGCCGGCTCGGACGCCGGCGGCACGCGGACCACCGCACGTTTCGAGGACGGCCCGGACGGCGGCTGCTGGGTCCTCGACGGCGGCAAGCGGTTCATCACGAACGCCGGCCAGGCGGGCACCTACATCGTGACGGCGCGGACCGGCGACAAGCCGAACGGCGAAGCCGAGATCAGCGCCTTCATCGTCCCGGCCGACACGCCCGGCTTCTCGATCGGCCGTCTCGAGGACAAGATGGGGCTGCACGCGTCCGCGACCGGTGAGCTGATCTTCGAGCGCTGCCGGATCCCCGCCGACCACCTCCTCGGTGCCCAGGGCGACGGGTTCCGGACCTTCCTCAAGGTCCTCGACGGTGGCCGGATCTCGATCGCAGCCATGGCCCTCGGGCTCGCCCAGGGCGCCTACGAGGCGGCCGCGGTCTACAGCAAGGAGCGGCAGCAGTTCGGTCGCCCGATCGGCACGTTCCAGGGCGTCGCGTTCCTGATCGCCGACATGGCCACGGAGATCGACGCGGCTCGCGCCCTCGTGTATCGGGCCGCCTGGCTGAAGGACCGGGGGCGCGACTACAGCGTCGCAGGCGCGGAGGCGAAGCTCTTTGCGTCCGAGGTCAGCAGCCGCGTGACCAACGCCGCGATCCAGGTCCACGGCGGCTACGGCTACGTCGAGGAGTACAAGGTCGAACGCTTCCTCCGCGACGCGAAGCTCACCGAGATCGGGGAGGGGACGAGCCAGGTCCAGCGGCTTGTGATCGCACGGAAGCTGCTGGACCTGCGCGTCGTCTAGGCCCGTCTGTCGTGCTGCCATCGCGTGAGTCGCGTGTTCCTTCGCGACCGGATCCGGCGCGACGGGATCCGGGGCCGGGGCGTCAGCGGACCTTGACGAGCCGGACCATCAGTCGGTACTGGCTGTTCG
>DASWSI010000294.1:0-2252 GCA_036402715.1 Candidatus Limnocylindrales bacterium | reverse complement strand
CACCACGTCGAGGCGCTCCTCCAGCGCGGAATCCGCGACGTCTACTCGGACGGCGGCCAGATCCACATGGCCGCGATCGCGGCGATCGAGACGGCCTGCTGGGACATCGTCGGGAAGGCGACGGGCCAGCCGATCCACGAGCTGCTCGGCGGCCGGATCCGCGATCGCGTCCGGGTCTACGCGAACGGCTGGTACCGGACGGACCGGACGCCCGAAGGCTTCGCCGAACGCGCCCGCGACGTCGCGTCGCGCGGCTACACCGCGATGAAGTTCGATCCGTTCGGTGCCGCGTGGCGCGTGCAGGACCGCCACGAGGAGGACCTCTCCCTCGACATCGTCGCCGCCGTTCGCGAGGCCGTCGGCCCGAACGTCGACCTGATGATCGAGGCCCACAACCGGTTCAGCGTCTCGACGGCACTCCGGATCGCGGATCGCCTCGCGCCGTTCCACCCGGCGTGGCTCGAGGAGCCCGTCCGGCACGAGCACATCGGGTCGATGGTCGAGGTGGCCCATCGATCCCCCGTCCCGGTCGCGACCGGCGAGAGCTTCACGTCGCTCGGCCAGTTCGCGGACCTGCTGAGCCACGACGCCGTCCACATCCTCCAGCCGGAGCCGCTCAACCTCGGTGGCCTGTGGCGGACCCGCCAGGTCGCGGCGATGGCGGACGCGTTTCTTGCCGTCGTCGCGCCGCACAACGCGCAGGGTCCGGTCTGCAGCGCGATGTCCGCCCAGCTCGGTGCGTGCATCCCGAACTTCTACGTCCAGGAATCGTTCGACGAGTTCAACGCGGACTGGTCGCGCGAGATCGTCGATCGCCCGGTCCTGCCGGTCGATGGATACGTCGAAGTGGGCACGGCGCCCGGCCTCGGGATCGATCTCGACTGGGAGCGGCTCGCCGGCCACCCATATGAGCGGCAGCACCTCCTGAAGCTCTTCACGCCGGGCTGGGAGCGACGCGAGATCACGCCCGGCACGGAGCACTGACCGTGGCGGAGGTCGTCACGCTCGGGGAGTGCCTGATCGCGCTCGTCGCCTCGGCCACCGGTCCGCTGACGGAGGCGACGACGTTCGAGCGGCATGTCGCCGGCGCGGAGGCGAACGTCGCGGTGGGGCTCGCGCGACTCGGGCACTCCGTGGAGTACGCGGGACGCGTCGGCGCCGATGGATTCGGGACGACGATCCTCCGCAAGCTTCGCGGCGAGGGCGTGGGCGTGTCCGCGTTGCGCGTCGACCCGACCGCCTCGACCGGCATCATGGTTCGCGAGCGGCGCGCGCTGGGTCCGGCGCAGGTCCTCTACTACCGAGCGGGATCGGCCGGGTCGATGCTGGCGCTCGAGGACGTCGACGGCGCAGCCCCGCTGTTCGAGGGCGCGCGGTGGCTCCACGTGACGGGCATCACGCCCGCGCTGTCGGCGTCCGCGCGGGCGGCTGTGGAGCGCGCGGCTGAACACGCACGAGCCGCCGGAATGACCGTCAGCCTCGATTTGAACTTCCGGCGGCGGCTCTGGTCCGAAGCCGACGCTGCGCCGGTGTTCCGGACGCTTGCCGCGAGCGCCGACGTCGTCTTCGGTGACGCGGACGAGGCGGTCGTTGCGCTCGGTCTCCCGGCCGACACGCCCGCGGAAAAGCTCGCGCGCGGCCTCGTCGGCCTCGGCGCGGCCACCGCGGTGATCAAGACCGGCGCTGATGGTGCCGTCGCCGCGACGCGCGACGGTATCGTCGTTCGGTCCCCTGCCCTCCCGGTTCGCCAGGTCGTCGATCCCGTGGGAGCAGGCGACGCGTTCGCGGCCGGCTTCATCGCTGCGACGCTCGAAGGACAGCATCTCGAGACCGCGATGCGAACCGGAAACGCGTGCGGCGCCGCGGCACTCTCCGCCCTCGGCGACATGACGGGCCTGCCGGACCGCGCGGAGCTCGACCGGCTCCTCGCTGCACCGAGCCTCGATACGCTGCGCTGACTTCGCGCCGCGCACCGCGGGAAACCCTACCCGCGCCCCTCGGAGGCGACCCGGATCTCCGTGATGACATCCTGGCCGGCGAGGTAGAGCGGGCTGAGCGGATGGCGTCGGCCGCGGAGCGCGTCCTCGGGCGCATCGGCGGTGACGTCGCCCTCCGGCGTTCGGACGTGAAACCGCACGTGGCCCGCCTCGGGGAGCGGGAACTCCGTCGCCGCCGTCATCGACGAAGCGGCATCGGACGCCGCCCGGAGGAAACGCTTCGCTGCCGCACGCACCGCAGGGCGCTCCCCCGCT
>DASWSI010000293.1:0-2217 GCA_036402715.1 Candidatus Limnocylindrales bacterium | reverse complement strand
GAACGCCCCGCTGGCGCCGGGCGGCCGCGTCCTCCCGAGCAAGGGCGCCCATCTGATCATTCGCCGCAACCGGATCCGGAGCCGAACGGGCCTGACGATCAGGGTCCCCGGCAAGATCCTGTTCCTCGTCCCGTGGCCGGGCCACTGGCTCATCGGAACCACGGACGACGCGTACACCGGCTCACCGGAGCGACCCTCCGCGACCGCGGAGGACGTCGACGAGCTGCTCGGGGCTGTCAACCGCACCCTCGACGTCGACCTCACCCGTGCCGACGTCGTCGGGACGTATGCCGGCCTCCGGCCGCTCGCCGCGTCACCGGGCTCCGGCTCGACGGTCAAGGCGTCGCGCGAGCATCGGGTCACGGTCGAGCGGCCCGGGCTGGTTCGCGTCACGGGCGGCAAGTACACGACGTACCGGGTGATGGCGCGCGACGCGATCGACGCGGTCCTCGGCGAAGCCGCGAAGAAGCGCCCGAGCGCCACGGAGGAGCTGCGGCTCGTCGGTGCGCTGCCGCGCCCGGAGCTCGACGCGCTCGCCGTCCGGCTCGCCACGGAGGCCGGTTTGGGCGGCGCGGTCGCGACGCGGCTGGTCGACCGGCACGGGTCGGAAGCCGCCGCCGTGGTTGAGCTTGGCCGCGAGCTCGGGCTGCTCGGCCGTCTCGGCTCGGACGTCGACAACCTCGAAGCCGAGGTCGCGTGGGCCGCGCGCCGGGAGCTGGCGCTGTCGGTCGACGACGTCCTCGCGCGGCGAACGCGGCTCGCCCAGGAGCGCCCGGACCGCGGCGCGGCGGTGGCGGGTCGTGTCGCGGAGATCCTCGGCACCGAGCTTGGCTGGGACGCGGACCGGCGGACGCGGGAGGTCGCGGCGTTCGTGGCATCGGCGCACGCCGAATTCGACGTTCCGGGCCTCGCGCACCCTGCGTCGGTCGCTGCCGCCGCCGCGCCCGAACCGGCCTGAGTTGCCGCCGGATCTCGTCCTCGCGCTCGACCAGGGAACGACATCCTCGCGGGCGATCGCGTTCGACCACGCCGGCCGACCGGTCGCGGCCGCGCAGCGTGAGTTCGAGCAGCGCTATCCGACGCCCGGCCATGTGACCCACGATCCGGAAGCGATCTGGGAGAGCCAGCTGGCCGTTGCACGAGAGACCGTCGAGCGCGTCGGCGGCCCAGCGAGGATCGCCGCGATCGGGATCGCGAACCAGCGCGAGACAACCGTCGTCTGGGAGCGCGAGACAGGGCGTCCCGTCGCCGATGCGATCGTCTGGCAGAGCCGGATCACCGCCCCGTTCTGCGACGAACTGCGCGCGGCCGGTCACGAGCCGCTGTTCCGGTCGCGGACCGGGCTGCCCCTCGACGCGTATTTCTCGGGGCCGAAGATCCGATTCATCCTCGACGCCGACCCGAAGCTCCGGGCGCGGGCTGAGGCCGGCGAGCTCGCCTTCGGGACGATCGACTCGTTCCTCATCTGGCGGCTGACCGGCGGTCGCGTCCACGCCACGGACGTGTCGAACGCGAGCCGGACGCTCCTGTTCGATATTCACCGCCTCGCCTGGGACGACGAGCTCCTGGCGCTCGTCGGCGTACCGCGGGCCGTCCTGCCGGAGGTTCGGCCGACGTCCGGGGTCTTCGGGTTGACCGACGCGTCGATCCTTGGCGCCGCCATTCCGATCGCCGCGGCGGCCGGGGACCAGCAGGCCGCCACCTTCGGCCAGGCTTGCTTCGGATCCGGCCAGGCGAAGAACACGTACGGGACCGGTGCCTTCCTGCTCCGCAACACGGGCGAGACGCCGGTCGAGTCGCGCCATGGGCTCCTGACGACGGTCGCCTGGCAGCTCGCGCCCGGCGCACCGCCCACGTACGCCCTCGAGGGCTCCGTGTTCGTCGCGGGCGCGGCGGTCCAATGGATGCGCGACGGCCTGCGCGCGATCGGTGCATCGGCAGACATCGAGCGGCTCGCCGCGGAGGCAGTCGACACGGGCGGGGTCTACCTCGTGCCGGCCTTCGTGGGGCTCGGCGCTCCGTACTGGGACCCGACGGCGCGTGGAGCCCTGCTCGGGCTGACCCGCGGAACCGGCCTCCCCGAGATCGCCCGGGCGACGATCGAGTCGATCGCGTACCAGGTCGCGGACGTCCTCGAGGCGATGGACGCCGACGTTGCCCGCGCCGCCGAGACGCTCCGCGTCGACGGGGGCGCCGCCGCGAACGACACCCTCCTTC
>DASWSI010000292.1:0-9547 GCA_036402715.1 Candidatus Limnocylindrales bacterium | reverse complement strand
AGCCATGCCCGACGATCCCCGGCCGGCCGTCTCGATCGAGCCGGTCTGGCTCATCGAGGCAACGTATGCGGCGGACGCCGCGGAGACCCGGAAGCCGGTCCGCGCCGAGCACCTCGCACGGCTCGGTGAGCTGCTCACCAGCGGCGTGGTGGTCGAGGCGGGCGCGTTCATCGATGTCTCCGCGTCGCTCCTCATCGTCCGCGCGGACAGCGAGGAGGCCGCACTCGCGATCTGCCGCGACGACGTCTACCTCCGGACGGGGGTCTGGGTCGAGCTCCGGGCGCGGCCGTTCGGGCGGGTCGTCACGGCCGAGTAACCGGTCAGCGGCTCACGTGCCGCCAGCCGTCACGCGCGGCGGCTGACGGCGCGGACGACCGTCACGGCATCGAGCTCCGCCGGCTCCCGGATCCAGTACACCGCGTCAAATCGCTCGCCCTCGAGGAGGCCGCCGCCGGCGAGCCGCCGAACCATCGCGAGATGCCGCCGCACCACCGCGGGGTCGACGGTTCGACCGGCGCGCCGGGCGTTCCTGCCGGCGACGACGCCCGGCGGCAGGTCGAGGACGATCGCGATCGCGGGCACTCGTGCCGCCCGCGCTCGCCGAACGAGCGTGGTCCGGGCGTGGCGCTCGACGTTCGTCGCGTCGACGACCGCGAGGCGACCGGCCGAGAGTCGCCGCGTCGCCGCCCGATGGAGCGCCGCGAACGCGGCCTTCGTCGCGGCCTGGTCGTCCTCGCCGCGCCCGACGATCGCTCGAAACGCGTCGGAGCTGAGGATCTCGTCGCGCGCGAAGTGCCTGGCCGCGAACGTCGACTTGCCTGCGCCGGCCGCGCCAACCAGCACGACGAGCGATGGATCCGCGATCGAGATGACCGGCATTCCGCCGATCATCCCACCGCCCGACGTCAGTCCGCGACCCGGCGCGCCTCGAGCCCGTGCTCCCCGACGCGGACCTCGTACCGCGGCTGGTCGTAGACGGTCGGTCCGCGCATCGCCCGGCCGTCGGTGAGGCGGAACCGCGACCCGTGCCACGGGCACTCGACGCAGCCGTCCACGATCGCGCCCTCGGACAGCGGGCCGCCGGCGTGTGCGCACTGGTCGTGGAGCGCCGCGACGGTCGAGCCGGTTCGGACGAGGACGAGGTTGTTGATCCCGGCCTTGGCGCGGAACGGGGCGCCTTCGGGCAGGTCCGCGAGCGTCGCGACGTCGAGGGCGAGCCACTTGCCGCCCGCGCCGCGGAACGCGTGCCGGTTGACCATGTTGCCGAGCTGGTAGACGACGTCGCCGCCGACATAGGCGCCGGCGGTCAGGACGAGATAGCCGATCACGGACAGGACGATGGGAACGGTCCGGTCCGCCGGCGCGCCGGTCCGGAGCACGAGCGACACGACGTAGAGGACGAGCGACACGACCATGAGGACGCTGTGGACCGTGGCTCGCGTCAGTGCCGTCCCATCGGTGTCGCTGTAGTCGGCGGCGCCTGTGAGCGCGGCGACGACCATGAACACGATGCCGACCACGAGGGCCGCGTCCGCGGCCGCGCGCTGGTTGAGCAGGTCGAGCACGATCGTGACCGTCAGGGCCCCGATCGGGATGTCCGTCACGGCGGCATGGACGGGATGGCCGAGCCACCGACCGTGGGCGAGATCCTTCAGCGGCCCGGTTCGGCGGTAGATCGCGGAGATCCAGCGACGGTTGAACTCCCCGAGGGGCCGTGCCCATCCCTGCTGGGCGTCGATGAGCCGGACGAGCAGTCGCGCCATGTGCCTCACCTCCATCGCGAGCATAGCGGGCCGGGGCGCGGCAACTCCCGCGTGAACCGGTACGTCCGCGGGCGCGGTCCGGATCCGGCATTCGGTACGCTTCTGCTCCCCGCGCAGAGGCTCGCCATGCCCGTTTCGCCGCGATGACCAACGGCCGCTCCGGAGCCCCGCGCCCATCCGTCGCCGCCGTACAGGCTGCCGTCCCGCCGCTCCAGGACTGGCGCGTCCTGCTCGCGATCTTCTGGATCACGTCGATGGTCGAGGGCCTCGGCGTCAGCCAGATCTTCGCGTTCATGCCGGCCTACCTGAGCGAGATGGGCGTGACGGACACGGATCGCCTCGCCTTCGTCGGGCTCTTCAGCTCGCTCGTCTTCGTCGTCGGCATGCCGCTCGTCCCGCTGTGGGGCGTCTGGGCGGACAAGTACAGCCGCAAGGCCGTGATCATCCGGAGCGCGATCGTCGAGGCGGTCGTCTTCATCGCCGTCGCCCTGAGCCGCGAGCCGTGGCAGCTGGCGGTGAGCCTGCTGCTCATCGGGCTCCAGCTGGGGAACACCGGGGTGATGCTCGCCGGGATCCGGGACGTCACGCCGCGCCGCCGCCTCGGGACGGCGATCGCGCTGTTCGGGGCGTCCGGGCCGGTCGGGTTCGCGGTGGGTCCCGCGTTGGGCGGCCTCTTCGTCGACGGCCTCGGGCTGTCGCTCGCGACGATGTTCGCGGTCTCGTCGCTCCTGTCAATCGGGACGGCGCTGCTGGTGGGCCTCGGGTCGCGGGAGATCCGCCCCGAGGTGGTGCCGCAGGGCCGCGTCCTCGACCTCGCGTTCGGCGCCGTCCGCGGCGTTCTCGGCGACGCGGCCGTCCGCCGGATCTTCGTGATCTTCGGGGTGTCGTTCCTCGCGACGCAGATGGCGCGGCCGTACATCCCGATCCTCGTCGAGCGGATCGTCGGGCGCGGCGAGGGGCTGGCGAGCGGGATCTTCCTCGTCTCGGGAACCGCGGCGCTGGTCGGCGCGCTCGTCTCGCCGCTCGGTGGCGCGATCGGTGACCGGATCGGCTTCCGGCCCGTCCTCATCGCGGCGCTCGTCGGTGGTGGCGCGGCCCTCGCGCTCATGCCGCTCGTCCCGTCCCTCGCGGGGCTTGCGATCGTCGCCCTGGTGTTCGCGGCGATGACGGCCGCCGTGACTGCGATGGTCTTCGGGCTGCTGGCGACGGAGATCCCGCCCGAGCGACGCTCAACGACGCTCAACCTCGTGTACCTGCCGCTCTACGCGGCCGGCATTCTCGGCCCCGCAGTTGGATCCGTGGTTGTCCGGGGATCCGGGCTGGCGGGCCCCTTCCTCGCCGGCGCCGTCGTCTTCTTCTTCGGCGCCCTCGTCGTCCTTCTTCGGCGAACCGTGTCAGACGCCGCAGCGTCAGCCGGCGCCGATCAGGCCCCGGAGCCCGAGAGCCAGCCGAGCCGGCGCGCCGTACGGCCGAACGCCGACACCGCTCCGGACTGATCGATCCCGCCGCCCGCGCGAAGCGGGAGGATGGCGAGGAGCATGCTCAGGCCTCCGTACCAGAGCGCCGGCAGAGCGATCATCGATGCCACCGGCACGGCCCACCGCCGGTTGGTCCGCGCGCCCCAGACCACGACGGCGACGGCGATCGGCAGCCGGGCGATGAACGGCACGGGGATCGCGGCCCAGGTTCCGCCTCGGCCGACGGCTCCCTCGAGGACACCGAACCACTCGGCCCACGCGTGTGGCAGCAGGAACGCCGAGCCCGCGACGACGGCCAGCGTCGCGCCGAGCGCGATCCCGAGCGAGCGCCACTCGCCCCGGACCGCGAACCACAGCAGCCCGACGCCCGGGGTCACCTTCGTCAGGATCACGAAGGCCCACGTCGCCGGCCAGCGGAAGCCGAGCACGATCGCGACCGCGAGCAGGAGCGAGATGTTGCCCCCCGCGAGCTCCATCGCCGCGAACACCACGCCCCAGGCGAGCAGCCGCGGCCCGGTGAGGAACGCCAGCGCACCCAGCAGGATCGCCGTCCAGATCGCCATGAAGACCTGCCACGGCAGCGCCGTCAGCGGCGAGACCAGCTGGAGGAACGCCGGCGAGTAGACGTAGGCCGTCGGGCTCGTCCACGCGGCGTTGATGTACGGCGCGGCGAGCGTCGGCAGCCAGTAGCAGCGCGCGTCCTGCCCCGTCCCCCAGAGCCGCCCGAACGGCTCCGCGAACGCGACGATCAGGAGCCACGCCGCGACCGCGAAGATCAGCCCGGGGAGGTGGCTCCTCGGGATCCGCAGCTGGAAGGGGGCGTACCGCTCACCGCCGACGGCAAGCGCTCGGGATTCGCTCATCGCTCCTGGGGATTTGTCCTTGCGCGGCAGGTCATGGCATGTGGTCGCATGTCACGGGCGCGAGCGCTGATTGCACCACGCCGCGTCAACCTCCGCCGTGTCGGTTGCGCGACAGGGCCTGCGACCCGGGGTGCTGGCGGTGCGGGCCCGCGCCGGGGCGTGGGCGCGGACGCCGGCCTCGTGCCGCGAAACCGACCTTCTCTGGCGTATGCGCGTCGCATGCATATCCACAGCGGTGCGTCAGCCCGGGCGGCGTCGCTGGACGACGAACGCGGCGAGCCCGAGCGAGACGACCGTGGCGCCACCCAGCGCCGCGACCTCGCGGGCCTCGACCTGCCGGTAGCGGGTCCCCGGGATGCCGAACTGGATCTGGGGTAGCGTCGGCCATTGGCCGGTGAACTGTGGGTCGGCAGGCATGGGGTCGTACTGCTCGAGCTGGTCCCAGCCGATCAGGGTGCCGTTCGGGAGCCTGAACCGTTGGTCCATGTACAGGTCGCCGGGACCCGGCTCCGGCATGATCACGGCCTCGCGCTCGAGAATCCAGTGATGCACGCGGCTGCCGCCGGCGATCGCGATAACGGCGATGAGGCCCGCGACGATGAATGCCGGGAGCGCCCGACCCATCACCGCGCCGACGAGGACGGCGAGGCCGAACACGAACACGGCTCTCGCGGCGATCACGACGCCCCGGAACCCGAACTGGTCGAACGCGTTCGCGGGATCGAGTTGTGGCTGCGACGCGCCGATCAGCCGGTCACCCGCAACGCCGAGCAGGAACGACCCGCCGGCGACGACGACGAGGACCGGGATGAGACGTTGGAGGAACCAGCGCTGGCGCGAGGGTGACAGGGCCCACGCGAGTCGTGTCGTCCCACGCTCGACCTCGCGGCCCACGATTGGCGTGCCGAGCAGGAGGCCGGCGAGGAACGGGACGAAGGTCGTGATGATCGCGACCTTGTTCGCCTCGCCGTCGACCATCGCGGAGAAGCGATTCATCGCCTGCTGGCACGCGGTCGTCACCGGAACGAGGCCCGTCGTGTCGTAGCAGCGCGGGTCGTAGCGGATCGCGTCGAGCCGCGCGCCGACGAGGAACGCGAGCCCGACGCCGGCGACGACGAGGACGACGAACGCGAACGCCTCGAACCGGTGCAGTCGGAGCGTGAGACGTGTCGTACCGAAGGCGGCCGCCATGGCGGTCATGCGGCTGCCGCCACAATCCGCGGCGTTCGGCCGGCGGCGAGGTGACCGAGGACGACCTCCTCGAGCGACGCCGGCCGCCCGCGCGGCGGTGCTCCCGGCGCTGCGCGGACGAGCGATACATGGCTGCCGTCGGTGTGCATGAACGTCCCGACGACGTCATCGCCGGGAGCCCGCGATTCGACGATCCGGTGCGCCGCGATCGACTCCGCTATCGAAAGGTCGAGGAGTTTCCGGCCACCACCGAGGACCAGGAGGCGATCGCACGCCTGCTCGATGTCGGTGATGACGTGGGACGAGAGCAGCGCCGTCGAGCCGTCCGCGTGGACCGCGTCGACGAGGACGTGAAGGAACTCACGCCTCGCGAGCGGATCGAGGCTTGCCAGTGGCTCGTCGAGGAGCAGGACCGGCGCCCGCGTCCCCAGCGCGAGCGCCAGCCCCACCTGCGCCTGCTGTCCCCCAGACAGCTCGTCGGCGCGGGAAGTCAGCGGGATGGCAAGCTGATCGAGGCGGCTCCGTGCAACCTCCGCGTCGAACTTCGGCCGCAGGCTGGCAGCGAGGAGGACGTGCTCGTCGACGGTGAGCTCGCGGTAGAGCGACGGGCTCTGCGGCACGTAGCCGACCTTGAGGATCGCGCGCCCGCGGTCGCGCCACGGGTCGACACCGTCGACGAGGACGCGGCCCGCGGTCGGGCGCTCGAACCCGACGCCTGCCTTGATCAGGGTCGATTTGCCGGCCCCGTTCGGCCCGACGAGTGCCGTGATGCTGCCCGCCGGGACAGCGACATCGACGTCCCGCAGCGCCCAGTGGCGGCGCCGGTAGCGCTTCCCGACCGCGTGGGCTTCGAACCCGTTCGACACTCCCCTCACCTCGTGACGTGGCACGGATGATGGACCGTGCCAGGCGGGCGAGGAAGACGGGCGACTCCGTGTGGCCATTGCGGGATTTCCCGGACGGCGCGCGCGTGAACCTCTGCTAGTGTCGGACGCCATGACGACGGAGCGCCGCGACCGCCTCGCCCTGGCTCTCGCGGGGATTGCGCTCCTCGCGGGGCTGGCCTCGCTTCTCGCGGGTCGTGTCGACACCGGGATCCGCCTCGAGCGGCAGGGCGACCGCATCATCGTCGCCGACGTCGGCTCATACAGCCTTGGGGCGCGGGACGGCGTCGAGCGCGGGATGGTCGTTCTCGCGATCAACGACATCCGGCTCATCCAGCTGCCCGAGAAGGTTCCTGCCGGCCCGGCTCCGACTGACGCCGACGGTAACCCGACCGCCGAGCCACCGATGGTCGTTCGTCCGCTCGTGCCGACGCCCGTGACGACGGACCCGGCCATCCTCGACTCGCTGGCGTCGCGGCAGATCGCCACCCTCGAGACGATCCAGCCATGGGACCTCGCGCAAGGCTCACCCGAGGTCGGCTGGGCGACGAACGGCTTCCAGTACTACGCCTACGGATACTCCAGCGAGTCCCTTCCGGCGGCGGCGGGAGGCATTCTCCTCTTCGCGGCGTTGTGGTGGGTCCGGAGCGGGCGCGCCGGAGAAGCGCTCCGCCCGCTCGCGGTTCCACTCGCGGTTGCGACGGCAACGCCGTTTCTGCTGCGGCCGCTCAACGGAAGCTGGTGGCCGCCGGCCGTCGCGCTCGGGGGCATCCTCGCCGCGCTCGCGATGCTGCCGCTGGCCGATGCGCTGCTCGAGCGAATCGACATCGCGGACGACCGGCGCCTCGTCCGGGTCGGCGTTGTTGCGTTCGCGATCGGCGCGGCAATCGCCTCGGTCGCCCTCGTCGTGAGCCAGCCATTCAGCAGCCCGACGACGGCGCGGTGGGCGCTGATCAGCGCGATCCCGCTCCTGCCGGGACTCGCCGCTGCGGGGCCGCTCACCTTCGGGGCCGCGCACGCGGCCTCCGCCACGAGCGGGCGTCTGCTGCAGTCCGCAGAGTTCGCGATCGCCGGCGCGACGCCGATGTTTGCCCTTGGGACGGACCAGACGCCGTACGTCTTCCCGCTCGCGTTGTGGCTGCTCATCGTGTTCGTGGCCGGGCGGTTCACGATCCGGCCACTCGCGCGCCTTGCGACGAGGGCACAGCTCCAGCGGGACCTCGTCGTCGCGGCGACGGAGGCGGAGCGGGCTCGTGTCGCGGCGGATATCCACGACGACGCGCTCCAGGAGCTGACGCTGCTCGTTCGGCGCCTCGACGCCGCCGGGGATGCGGAGGGGGCGGATATCGCGCGGACGGTCTCAGACCGCCTGCGCGCCATCTGCGGCGACCTCAGGCTGCCGATCCTCGACGACCTCGGCGTTGGACCCGCGCTGGACTGGCTGGTCGTCCGCATCGAGCGTCTCGCGGGCGGCGAGGTGAGGCTCGAACGCGCCGACGGGACTCGGCCGCCACCCGATGTCGAGCTCGCGATCTTCCGGGTCGCGCAGGAGGCGCTCGCCAATGCCGTCAAGCACGGCAAGCCACCGATCGTCGTCAGGTATCGCGCTTCGGACGAGGGCGCCTCACTCTCGATCGACGATGCCGGCCCTGGCATTGGCGACGACGCCGGCGCGGTCGCAGAGCGCGAGGGCCGATTCGGGCTCTTGAACATGGAGCAGCGCGCGCAGGCGATTGGCGCGATCCTCGACGTCCGGCGGTGGCCGACGGGCGGGACGCACGTCGCGCTCGAATGGCGGCCGCGCTGATCCGGGTCGCGATCGTCGACGACCACCCGGTCGTTCGGGACGGCACCGCAGCCTTGCTCGCTGCCCAGGAGGGGATCCAGGTCGTCGGCACGACGAGCTCGCTTGACGAGGCGCGAGCCCTCGTCGCGTCGACCGAAATCGACGTCCTCCTCCTCGACATCAGGCTCGGCACGGACAGCGGGCTGCGACTTCTTGCCAACGAGGGGCAAGGCGACGTGCGGCCGGCGATCATCGTGCTGACCGCGTACGACTACCCACAGTACGCGGAGGCCGCACTGCGGCTCGGCGCCGCGGGATTCGTGCTGAAGACGGCGCCGCTCGCCGAGCTGCTCGACGCGATTCGGCGTGCCGGGGCCGGCGGTCTCGCGTTCGGCGTCCGCCCGCCACCGCAGGCGACGCGGATTTCCGGCCGCGAGCTCGACGTCGTCAGGCTCGTCGTCGAGGGCCGAAGCAACGACGAGATCGGCGTAGCTCTCGGTATCGGGTCGAAGACCGTGGAAACGCACCTGCGGCGGCTCTTCGACCGGTTCGGCGCCGGCTCGCGCACCGAGCTCGCGACGCGGGCGCTCCGCGAGGGCTGGCTTGACATCCCCCCGGTCGGCTGACCTTGCCTCGAGAGAGAAGGCTCCGGTCCCGTATGCACGTCGCCTGGATGTCCACACCGAGGCACGCCGTGCGCGCCGGATGGGGCGTTCGTCCCGGCGCCACAACGATGCATGCGACGTGCATCGGCCAAACCTGGTCGCCCGCGCGCGGTGCAGCGGGCGGGCGGGCCGCCGCGCCGCCGAGGAATCAGCCGGGGAGCGGCCGCTCCGCGGGGCCGGTGTATCGCATGTCGGGGCGGATGAGCTTGTCGGCCTTCGACTGTTCGATCGCGTGGGCGGTCCAGCCGGCGTGTCGGGCGAGCGCGAACGTCGCCGGAAAAAGCTCGGGCGGGAGCCCGACCCCCTGGAGCACTGCCGCGGCGTAGTACTCGACGTTCGTCTGGATGACGCGGTCCGGCTTCAGCTCCTTGAGGACGCGCAGCACGATGTCCTCGACCTTGACGGCCATCTCGAGCCAGTCGGCCATCGAGGCCATCCCCTCGGCGACGGTCCGAAGCGCGGCCGCGCGCGGGTCGTACGTGCGATACACCCGGTGGCCGAAGCCCATGATCCGCTCGCCCCGCCCGACGGCGTCGCGCACCCACTCCTCGGCGTGCTCGGGCGACCCCATCTCGTGGAGCTGGTTCACGACCTCCGACGGGGCGCCGCCATGGAGCGGCCCCTTGAGCGCTCCGATGGCGCCGCAGACCGCCGATGCGATGTCCGAGCGGGTCGAGGTGATCACCCTGGCCGTGAACGTCGAGGCGTTGAGGCCGTGCTCGGCACCGACGATGAAGTACGCCTCGAGGGCGCGTGCGGCGGCGGGATCGGGCGGCTCGGCGGTCAGCTGCTGGAGGAACGCGCCCGCGAGCCCGAGCGACGTGTCCGGCTCGACCGGCTCGAGTCCCTGGCGCAGCCGCCCGAACGCCGCAAGCGCGCTCGGGGAGAACGCCGCGACCGCGCGTGCCTGTTCCGGA
>DASWSI010000291.1:0-8658 GCA_036402715.1 Candidatus Limnocylindrales bacterium | reverse complement strand
CGGCATGTTCACCTGTCGGCGGTCCGTCCGTCGCGCCCGCGGCGGAGTCGGCCGTGTCGAGCCCCAGCCTCGCGCCGACCAAACGTCCCTTTCCGCTCGACTGCGGACCGCTGGACCAGTCGAAGTGCGACGCCGCGGCCGACGAGATCGTGCGCCGTGCGACCGGGCGATACGGCGCGAACATCGTTCTTTCGATCCGGTTCACCGACGGCTGCGGCTCCGCGATGGTCGCGTTGGCGAACGGCAAAGCCGAGTCGATGATCATCGAATGCGCCCAGCCGAACTGACGCCCGGCACTGTTGACGGCTCGGCCGGGGCGGCACACCGTCCTCGCGTGATGTACCGACACCGTCGCCTGCTCGCCGGACTCGTCGTCGGCTTCCTCGTCGTCGTCGTCGCCGCGGCGGCGTTTCGCCTGAGTCCGCTCTGGCCAGGCCCGTCCGTGCCGCCGGGCGCCACCCGGCTCGCCCTCGCGACGGAGCCAGCGCACCTCGTGCCGGCCTTCGGTTGCGCGACGGCCGAGCTTGCGCCGGGTCGGATCGCGGTGGCCGGCGGCGCACTCGTGCTCGTGGCACAGCCCTCGGGGACGCCGCTCGACGTCGTCTGGCCGAGCGGCTGGGCCGCCTGGACGGCCGATGGGCGCGCCGTGCTGGTCACGCGCGACGGAGCGCTCGTCGGGCGCCAGGGAGACCTCATCCAGGGCTTCGCCGGCGGGGTCGGCGTCGACGACGCCTTCCACGTCTGCGACCTCGGCAGCTGAAACGGCCCTGAGAGTGCCGGTACCTCCGTCGCGCTTGTCTGAATCGGTTGCGCTGCGTACGATGTGCGGAGCACTTATCCACGAGCGCGCCTGCTCCACCCGTCCAGGAGGACGAACCGCATGATTGACCCACAGCCGAGCGTCGTCAGCCTGACCGACGCGGCGGCCGTGAAGCTCCGCGAGCTGACCAAGGAAGAGACCAATCCCGACATCGGCCTCCGGGTCTACGTCTACAGCGGCGGCTGCTCCGGCTACCGCTACGGGATGATGCTCGAGGATGCCCCGACCGCAGAGGACAAGGTTCTCGAGGCGAACGGCGTCAAGGTCTATGTCGACGGCAACAGCGTCGGGCTCCTCGAGGGCTCGCAGATCGACTACGTCGACACGCTGATGGGCGCCGGCTTCACCGTCAACAACCCGAACGCGGTCACGGCCTGTGGCTGCGGCTCGAGCTTCCGAACCGCGGACGACGCGGGCACGGCGCGCTCCTGCGCCCACTGAGGCCGACCCTCGAGACAACCGAAGCCGCCGGGCGACCGGCGGCTTCTCGATTCCCGGCGCGGCCACGCCGCCCCCGCATGCGGGCACGTCCCTAGACTCGCCTCGTGACGCCCACGCCCGCCCCTCGCGCCCGCCTGCCTGCTCGGGGCTGATGGAAATTCCGCTCTTTCCGCTCCACACGGTGCTCTGCCCGGGCATCGCGCTGCCGCTCCACATCTTCGAGCCCCGCTACCGGCTGATGATCGAGCGCTGCGTCGAGAAGTCCGTGCCGTTCGGGATCGTCCTCATCCGCGAGGGCCGTGAGGTGGGGTCCGGGAAGGTCGCGATCGCGGGCGTCGGCACATTCGCCGAGATTCGCGAGGCGACCCTCCTGCCGGACGGCCGCTACGACCTCCTCGTCGTGGGAAGCGGCCGGTTCACCGTCGACGAGATCGATCTCGGCAAGGAGCCGTACCTCGTCGGGGAGGTGACGGCGCTCGATGACGAGGTCGGCGACCAGGTCGCGGCGACAACCCTCGCCGCCCGGACGATGCGCCGGTTCGTCGCCTACCTCCAGCTCCTCCAGCCGATGGAGGGCGAGACGGCCGAGGAGATCGACGTCCGAGTGGAGATCGAGACCGAGACGGACCCCGGGGCCGATCCTGAGGCGGAGCCCGAGCTCGGCCCGATGGCGGACCCGATCGAGATCACGACCGAGGACATCGCCTCCGTCGCCGCGTCCGAGGATCCACTGGCGGCCGAAGCCGAGGAACCGGACGGCCCCGACGACGACCCCGAGCGCGCCGCGCGGCTGGAGGAGGCGGCGCGCCGGCTCGTCATCCCCGAAGACCCGACCGTTCTGTCGTACCTGCTGTCCGGGATCATCCAGGTCGACGCCGTGCGGCGCCAGGCGCTCCTCGAGGCCGCTTCGACCGAGGCTCGTCTCGAGGCGCTCGACCGCCTCATCGAGCGTGAGCTGTGGATGCTGCGGCGGCGGCTCCGCTTCTTCGTCCCGGATCCCCGCTACGACACCGTCCGCCGCAACTGACCAGGGAGAAGCGATGCGTCGGGTGCTCCTGTGGATGGCGGCAAATCGGTGGCTCCGCGAGCACCTGCCACGGCTCTGGTTCGCGCGGCGCGCGGTTCGGCGGTTCATGCCGGGCGAGGACGCGGAGGCGGCGCTCGCGGCGGGTGCGGAGTTCGAGCGCGAGGGAATCGCGACGCTCTTCACCCGGCTCGGCGAGAACCTCGTCGACATCGCCGAGGCGGACGAGGTCGCGGACCACTACGTCGGGCTGCTCGACCGGATCGAGGCCGCGGGGCTGCGCGGCGAGGTCTCGGTGAAGCTCACGCAGCTCGGCTTCGACCTCGACGTCGAGCGAACGTTCGCCCACGCGGAGCGGCTCGCGACCCGTGCTGCGGTCGCGGGCGGCACGTTCTGGATCGACATGGAGGGCAGCGCCTACACGGAGCGGACGGTCGCGTTCTACGAGCGGCTCAAGGCCACGCACCCGAACGCCGGCTTATGCCTCCAGGCCTATCTGCGCCGGACCGCGGCGGACATCCAGCGCCTCCTCCCGCTCGATCCCGCGATCCGGCTCGTGAAGGGCGCGTACGCGGAGCCGGCCTCGATCGCGTGGCAGTCGAAGCACGACGTCGACACGAGCTACGCGGCGCTGTCCGTCGCGATGCTCGACGCGCGGAAGGCGGGCCGGGACGTCCGGATCGGCCTTGGGACCCACGACGTCCGGCTCATCGAGCAGATCGCCGGGCACGCGGAAGCGATCGGGCTCGAGCGGCGGTCCGCGTTCGAGGTCCAGATGCTGTACGGGATCCGGGTCGACGAGCAGCGGCGCCTCGCACGCGAGGGCTACGCGGTGCGCGACCTGATCGCCTACGGCGAGCACTGGTACCCGTGGTACATGCGCCGACTCGCGGAGCGGCCCGCAAATGTCGTCTTCGCCCTTCGGCAGGTGGTCGGCCGCTGACGGCCGGGCGCCATGGCGCCGGTCCCGACCGAAGCCGAACGGTAAAGGCAACTTCACCGAGCCTCTCAGGTCGCTCTTAGATTTCGGCGGCAGATTCCCTCAATGACCGCGACTGCCGCGCGCCGGCCGCAGACTCTCGCGACGCCGCGGGCGTGGCCCGTCCGGGCATCGGATCTCGTCGCCTTGGCGGTCGGCAACGGCTTCCTGATCGCCGCGATGTGGGTTCGCCATGGTGCCCTGGACCAGCTCGGCACGTTGTCCGGCGTGCTCACCGCGGCCGGGCAGCTGACGGCGCTGCTCGGGACGTACCTCGTCCTGATCCAGCTCGTGCTCATGTCGCGCAGCCCGTGGCTCGACCAGCTGTTCGGCGTCGAGCGCCTCGCGAACGCGCATCGGTGGCTCGGGTTCGCGTCCGTCGTCCTGATCGGTGGCCACGGCGTCCTGACGACGATCGGCTACGCGATGGGGGACCGGCTCGCGGTCACGACCGAGGCATGGACTCTCCTCACGACGTACCCGTTCGTGCTGATGGCAACCGTCGGAATGGGCCTCTTCATCCTCGTCGCCGTCACGTCCGTCCGGATCGCGCGACGGCGCCTGTCCTACGAGACGTGGTACGGGCTCCATCTCTACGCCTACCTCGCGGTCGCGCTCGCCTTCGCGCACCAGGTCGTCGTCGGGACGGACTTCTCCGATGACCCGGTGGCGCGGATCTACTGGTTCGTGCTGCTCGGCCTCGTGGCGGCGTCGTTCCTCGCGTTCCGCGTCGGACAGCCGGTCGCGTTGTCGTGGCGCCACCAGCTCCGCGTCGCGAACGTCGTTCGGGAATCCCCGACCGTGACATCGATCTACATGACCGGCCGCGACCTCGATCGGCTGCCGGTTCGGGCCGGGCAGTACTTCCTCTGGCGGTTCCTGACCCACGAAGGCTGGTGGCGGGCGCACCCGTTCTCGCTCTCCGCTGCCCCGAACGGCGACTACCTCCGCGTCTCGGTCAAGGCGCTCGGCGACTGGAGCAGCCGGCTCGAGGAGCTGCCACTCGGGACGCGGGTGTTCGTCGAGGGGCCGTACGGCATCACGACCGGAACGCCGCGGAAGCGCGCCGCGATCCTGCTCGTCGCCGGTGGCGTCGGGATCACCCCGCTACGGGCGCTGTTCGAATCGGTGCCTGCGCCGCGCGGCGCGATCACGCTGATCTACCGGGTCAGCGCTCCGGAGGATCTGGCCCTTCGGCGCGAGCTCGACGAGCTGGCCCGGCTGCGGGGAGCGACCGTCCATTACCTCGTGGGGCGACGTGGCTCGCCGGAGATGCCGTCGGACCCGCTCGCGCCGGCCGCACTCCAGCGGCTGATCCCGGACGTCGCGTCTCGCGAGGTCTATGTCTGCGGACCCGACGGGATGATCG
This sequence comes from Candidatus Limnocylindrales bacterium, assembly GCA_036402715.1. Lineage (GTDB taxonomy): Bacteria > Chloroflexota > Limnocylindria > Limnocylindrales > CSP1-4 > JACDAV01. The sequence goes on along the minus strand of DASWSI010000291.1, from coordinate 4,025 downwards.
CGACCGTGCGGCGGAGCCTTCAGGCGCTCCGGGTGCCCGACCGCCACATCCACGTCGAACGCTTCGCGTACTGATCGGAGGTCTCGTGTTCCCGAAGCGCGGCGCGATCGCCATCGTCCTCACGGCCCTGGCGCTCGTCCTGTTGGTCAGCTTCAAGACGCCGGACGACTTCGGCCGGCTGGGCAACGGCCGTACCGCGGGAATCGTCGCGCCTGGACCGAGCGGTGCCCCCGGCGCGACCGCGGCGCCGTCGGCGGGTGACGGTGGCGCGCTCGGCGCGACCGGCCCGACGCCGCGGCCATCGGCGGGACGGCCGAGCGCGGCGCCGACTGCCGCGGCCGCGACTGGCCAGGTTACGGGAACGGTGGTGGAGACGCGCTTCGGCCCAGTCCAGGTCCGGGCGACCTTCCAGAACGGCAGGATCATGGACGTGCAGGCGGTTCAGCTGCCGTCGGATCGGGCGCGCTCGGCGCAGATCAGCCAATACGCCGAGCCCTACCTGCGGAGCGAGGCGCTCCAGGCGCAGAGCGCGCAGATCGACATCGTCTCCGGTGCGACCTACACGAGCGAGGGTTACGCCCGATCGCTACAGTCGGCGATCGACCAGGCGCAGCACCAATGAGTGGAGTCGCGGCGGACGGCGTAGCCACTCGGCGGTTCGGCGGCATGCGGGTCGAGCACATCATGGGAACGGCGATCGGCATCGACGTCCGCGACCCCGGCGTCGACCTCGCCGCGGTGGACGCGGCGTTCGAGTGGTTCCGCGACGTGGACCGCCGGTTCTCGACGTATCGGGCGGACAGCGAGATCAGCCGAATTGGCAGCGGGGCTCTCGACGCCTCGGCGGCGAGCGAGGACGTGCGGGCGATCCTCGCGCTGTGCGACGACCTAACCCGAACGACGGGAGGTGCCTTCGACGCCACTCGCCACCGCGCCGATGGCTCGCTCGACCCGTCCGGCGTCGTCAAGGGCTGGGCCGTCGATGAGGCGGCCCGAATCCTCGAGGCCGCGGGCGGGCGGAACTTCACGATCAATGCCGGCGGCGACGTCGTTGCCCGAGGGACGCCGGACGGCAGCCGAGGCTGGCGCGTCGGGATTCGGCACCCGCGGATCGCCGACCGGGTCGCGGCCGTCCTCGAGGTCAGCGACCGTGCCGTGGCGACTTCCGCGGACTACGAGCGCCCCGGCCACATCCGCGATCCGCGGCGCGACGGCGGCCCGGCGAGCGGCGGCAAGTTCGACCTCCTCAGCATGACGGTCGTGGGCCCGAGCCTGACCTGGGCGGACGCCTACGCGACGGCCGCGTTCGTCATGGGCGAGGCGGGGGCAGCCTGGGTCGCCGAGCGACCGGGGTACGGGGCGATCGCCATCACGACGGACGATCGGGTCATCTGGACGCCGGAGGCGGACGCGCTGCGCGCATGAGTGCGGGCTCGTCGGCGCGCCCGTTCGGTGGCGCGCCTGCCCCCCGCGCGAGTTCAGCCGTCGCTGAAGCGCTCTTCCTTCCAGGGGTCGGCGTCGTTGTTGTAGCCGTAGCGCTCCCAGAAGCCGAGCTGGTCGTGGTCGAGAAACTCGAGGCCACGGATCCACTTGGCGCTCTTCCAGAAGTACCGCTTCGGGACGAGGAGCCGGAGCGGGTATCCGTGCTCGAGCTCGAGCGGCTTGCCGTCGAACGTGTCGGCCAGCATGACGTCCTCGTCGTCGAGGACGGACAGCGGCAGGTTCGCGGTATAGCCCTGCTCCGAGTGGGCGACGACGTGCGTCGCGTTCGGGCGAACCTGTGCCGCCTTGAGGATCTCCTGGATGGCGACGCCTTCCCAGACCGTGTCGAGCTTCGACCAGCGCGTGACGCAGTGGATGTCCGTCGTGACCGTCTTCCGGGGGAGCGCCTTGAACTGGTCCCACGTCAGCGTCAGCGGGGAGTCGACCTCGCCGTAGACGCGGAAATCCCACGTCCCGAGGTCCGTTCGCGGCACCGATCCGTAGTGGAGGACGGGGAATTTCTCCGTCTTGTACTGGCCCGGCGGGATCCGCTCCGCGATCGCGGGATCCTTCTGGGCCGTCCCGAACAGGCGCTCGAACATCGGTGACTCCGGCTGACTGATTGGCACGAGGATCGTGCCACGATACGCGGGCCGCGTGACGGAGGCGTGATGGCCCTTGCGGTACGCTGCGCGCCGTGACCTCGTCCACGTCCGCGCCCGGCGCGGCCGCCGCCCCCGACGACGTGCGCCGCGATGCGCGCGTCGTCGTCGTGATGCCGGCGTACAACGCCGCGCTCACGCTCGAACGGACCTACGCCGACATCCCGCACGACCTCGTCGACCGAATCATCCTCGTCGACGACGTGTCGAAGGACGAGACCGTGGAGATCGCCCGCCAGCTCGGGCTCGACGTCATCGTCCACCGCCAGAATCGCGGCTACGGCGGCAACCAGAAGACGTGCTACGACGCCGCGCTCGGTGTGGGCGCAGAGGTCGTCGTCATGCTTCACCCCGACTATCAGTACGACGCGACCCGAATCCCGGCGCTCATCGCCCCGATCCTCGCCGGCGAGACGGACCTCATGCTCGGCAGCCGCTTTCTCGGCGACCCGATCGCGGGCGGCATGCCGAAATGGAAGTACGTCAGCAACCGCGCCCTGACGATCCTCGAGAACATGGCGTTCGGGCTCCACCTGTCCGAATACCACACGGGGCTGCGCGCCTACAGCCGGCGGCTGCTCGAGACGATCCCGTACCACCTGAACAGCGACGACTTCGTGTTCGACCAGGAGCTCATCGCGCAGGTCGTGGCGGCGGGCGGGTTCGAGATCGGTGAGATCGCGGTCCCGACGCGGTACTTCGAGGAGGCGAGCTCCGTCGGGTTCAAGCGGAGCGTCGTGTACGGGCTGTCGACCCTTCGCGTCGTCGGTCGGTATCTCCTCCACCGGCTTCGCGTCCGTCGCTCCCGCAAGCTCGCCGCGCGGCGACCCGACCGCTGAACGGCCGCTCGAGCCGCATCGGGCGAGGCGCGATCGTTCGCGCCGTCGTCGGCATCGCGGTGTCGATCCTCGCGTTCGTCCTCGTCTTCGGCTCGGTCGACCCGTCGACGACGATCGATGTCATCCGAACCGCGGCGCCCGGCTGGGTCGCCGTGATGGCGGCGTTCATCTTCGTCGACCTGATGGTCCGCGCGGTTCGGTGGCGGCGGCTGCTCGCACCGATCCAGGACGTGCCGTTTCGCGCGACGTTTGCCTATCTGCTGATCGGCTATCTCGCCAACAACGTCCTGCCGGCGCGGCTCGGCGAGCTCGTGCGGTGCCACTACCTGGGCGATCGGGAGGGGATCAGCCGCGCGACGGCGCTCGGGACGGTGGTCGTCGAGCGGGTCGTGGACGTCGCGGTGGTCGTCGCGATCGCCGCCGCGGCGATCCTCGTCCTGAGCGTTCGGGGCGTCGTCGCGAGCGCCGTCCTGGTCGGCGTGGCGATCTGTGTCCTGCTCGCGGTGGCGCTGGCAATCGGCATCGCCGCCCACCGACTGCCGGGCGCCGCGCGGGTAGCGGCGGCGGCCTCGCGCTGGCCGCGCGTCGGCGAGCTGGCGACGCGGCTGCGGGAAGGGCTGGCGGTCGGCGGCGACGCGCGGACGCTCCTCGCCGCGCTGGCACTGAGCGTCGTCGCGTGGGGCGCCACCCTGCTCGGATTCGCGGCCGGGGGCCAGGCCGTCGGCATCCACCTCACGATCGGGCAGGCGTCGCTCCTGGCATCGGGCGTCGCGCTCGCGTCAGCGATCCCATCCGGCCCGGCGTCACTCGGGACGTTCGAGCTGGCGGCGGTGCGGATCGCGCAGGCGCTCGGCGTGGCGGCCGCGCCGGCGTTCGCGCTGGCACTCCTCGTCCACGCGACGATCCTGATCGTGACCTCGACCGGCGGCGTGATCGCGCTCGTCCGAGTCGGCTGGCGGCAGGAAGCGGCTGGCGACGGGGGAGCGGGCGCGGCCGAGGCGGCGTAGCTCGCCGACGTCCGTGGCGGCGCGTCGGCGGCGGC
>DASWSI010000290.1:0-3899 GCA_036402715.1 Candidatus Limnocylindrales bacterium | reverse complement strand
TTCGAGCACGGGTTCGTCGATCGGGTCGTTCACCGGACGGAGCTGCGATCGGAGCTGGCCGCGCTGCTCCGGTTCCTCGTACCGGCCGGGCTCGAAATGGATGACGACGCGGACAGCCTCGGCCTGCCGGCCTTCCGGCCGCTGTCGTTCCTCTCCGCGCTCGCGGACAAGGTCATCCCGGACCTCGACGACAGTGACGGCGATGGATCCGACGGCGACAGTCGCGATGGCAACCGCCGGGAGACCGCGCAGCCGATGAACGGCTCCGCCCTCCGACGCTCGACGCCGGCGGCCCCGAAAGTCGACGCATCGAACGGCTCGAAGGCAGCATCGCCCGCGACGCCGCCCGACGCAAATCCTGCGCCTTCATCCGCGCCGGACGTCCCGCCCCGAGACCCGGCCGCCGTCGCCGGCTCCGACGCCGGGGACCGACATGGTTGATCGACTCCTCGGCCGCAACCGCGAGGCAGCCCCGCGCCCCGTCGAGCCCGAGGCGAACCCGCGCGACGCGGTCTGGTCGCGCGTCCAGCTGGCACGCAACCTCCGGCGGCCACGGACGCTCGAGCTGATCGCCTCGATCGCCGACGAGTTCGTCGAGCTGCACGGCGACCGGACGTTCGGCGAGGATCCTGCGATGGTCGCCGGATTCGCCCGGATCGACGGCCGCCGCGTCGTGATCGTCGGGCAGCAGAAGGGCGCCGACACGGACGAGAACATCCGCCGCAACTTCGGGATGCCGCATCCGGAGGGCTACCGCAAGGCGATGCGGGTCATGGAGCTCGGCGAGCGATTCGGGATGCCGATCGTCTCGTTCATCGACGTCCCGGGCGCGCACCCTGGCCCGGAGTCCGAGGAGCGCGGCATCGCCGAGGCGATCGCTCGCTCGATCGCGCTGATGAGCCGGCTCCGGACGCCGATCGTGGCGGTGATCACGGGCGAGGGCGGCTCTGGCGGCGCGCTCGCCATCGCCGTCGGCGACATCGTCATCGCGCTCGAGAACGCGGTCTACTCCGTGATCAGCCCGGAGGGTTGCGCGGCGATCCTGTGGCGGACGTCTGACGAGGCGGCGACCGCGGCGCTCGCGATGAAGATGACCGCCGCGGACCAGGAGGCGCTCGGCGTCGTCGACATCGTCGTCGCCGAGCCGGGGGAGGGAGCGCACACGGATCACGCCGAAACCGGACGCCGGCTTCGAAAGGTCATCGTCGAGGAGCTCGACACCCTCGCCGCGATCCCGACGGACGTCCTGCTCGAGGCTCGCTATCAGCGATACCGGACCCTCGGCGCCTACACTGAAGTGGCCGCGCCGGCAGTGGCGCCACCCGAGCGGCCGGGTTTCGCGGATCGGCTCCGAAACCTGCTCGATCCCGGACGGTGGCCCGGCGTGCCGCTGCCCGGTCCCGGCCGAGGCCGCGACGAGCCGCCTGCGCGTGAGGAGGTCTGATGGCGAGCTCGCGGCAGGACGATCCCGGCGCCGCCCCGCGCACGACCGAGTCGCGCGCCGCGGACCACGCCGCGATCGACCGCCTGGCGGAAGAGCTCGTTCCGGCGCTCGCCGCGAAGCTCGGTGCGACTGGGCTCGGCGAGATCGAGGTCCGCGAAGGCGGCTGGCGACTCCGCGTCCGGCGCCCCGCCGGCGGCGAGAACTACGGCCGTCGCGCCGGTGACCGGCCTTCTCGATCCCAGCCCGGACACGCCGGCCACGGCCACGCGCCGGGAGCCCTCGAGGGCCATCGCGCGGTGCGGCCGCCGGCGGGCGTCGCCCATTCCACGAACGGGGCGTCGCATGCCGCGCCGGACGCAGCGGCCCGCAGCGCCGAGCCGCCGGGCCGGCGGCGCGGCGACCCGGATTCGCACCGGGCCCTCGCCACGTCTCCCGCGGTCGGCATCTACCAGCCCCGCCCGGACATGGCGCCGGGAACGCGAGTCCGTGCCGGCGACCGGATCGGGATCGTCGACATGCTCGGCGTCCCGCAGGACGTCGTCGCACCCGCCGACGGCGTGATCGGCGCGAGCCTCGCCGAATCCGGCGAGGCTGTCGAGTACGGGCAGGAGCTCGTCGTCGTGGAGCTGACGGGGTCGCCCGCTGCGACGGCGTCAGGATCCGCATCCGGAGGGGCCCCGGACGCCGAGCGCGGCGTGGACGAGCGAGCGGGGCCGGCCTGATGTTCGCCAAGATCCTCATCGCCAATCGCGGCGAGATCGCCCTGCGGATCCTCCGCGCCTGCCGGACGCTCGGTGTCGAGGCCGTCGTCGCGTACAGCGAGGCGGACCGCGAGAGCCTCCCGGTGCAGCTCGCCGACGAGGCGATCTGCATCGGCCCCGCGGACGCGCGACGGTCGTACCTCTCGGCGCCGGCCGTCATCTCGGCGGCGCTCGTGACCGGCTGCGACGCCGTCCACCCCGGGTACGGCTTCCTGTCCGAGGACGACAGCTTCGCCGAGGTGGTCCGCGCCCACGAGCTGACGTTCATCGGCCCGCCGCCGCCGGTCCTCGAGCGATTCGGCAACAAGGAGAGCACGCGTCGTCTGCTCGGCGCCCAGGGGCTGCCGACGATTCCGGGCTCGGACGGGATGCTCCGCGACGATCTCCATGCCCTCGAGGAAGCGGAGCGGATCGGGTACCCCGTGCTCATCAAGCCGTCCGCGGGCGGTGGCGGCAAGGGGATGCGGATGGTCCGCTCGCCGCGCGAGCTCGAGTCCGCCGTGAAGGTCGCGCGGTCGGAGGCGAAGGCCGCATTCGGTGACGACTCGCTCTACCTCGAGCGGTGGCTCGAGGACAACCGCCACGTCGAGGTCCAGGTCGCGGTGGACCGCTACGGCCGTGGCGTTCACCTCGGCGAGCGCGACTGCACGACGCAGCGCCGCCACCAGAAGATCCTCGAGGAGTCGCCGACGATGGCGCTCTCCGACGCCGCGCGGAACGAGCTCTGCGAGCGCGCGCTGCGGGCAGTGATCGCGGCCGGCTACGAGAACGTCGGGACGCTCGAGTTCCTCGTCGATGCCGACGGCAACGTCTACTTCATCGAGATCAACTGCCGGATCCAGGTCGAGCATCCGGTCACCGAGATGCGAACGGGCCTCGATCTCGTCGCGCTGCAGATCCGGATCGCGGCCGGCGAGCCGATCGGGCTGACGCAGTCCGACATCGAGTTCCGCGGCCACGCGATCGAGTTCCGGATCAACGCGGAGGATCCGGCGCACGAGTTCCGCCCGAGCGCGGGTCTCGTCGAGCGCTATCTCGTTCCGGGCGGGCCGGGTGTCCGGATGGACTCGCACCTCTACGCCGGGTACGAGGTCCCGCCCTTCTACGACTCGCTGCTTGGCAAGCTCATCGTCTGGGGCGAGGATCGCGAGACGGCGATCGCGCGGGCGAAGGGCGCCCTCGACGAGCTGCTCGTCGACGGCCTCGCGACGAACGTGTCGATCCATCAGGCGCTCCTGACGTCCGAGGCGTTCCTCGAGGGCCGGATGACGACGAACCTGCTCGACCGGGTCGGCAGCGCGGCGTTCGTCGCGGCCGCGGCGCGGGCGTGAGGCGGCCGAACCCGGCGGGACCCACCGCGCCGCTCACGGTTGCACACCTGCACCTGTTCTCCCGCTCATCTCGTCGCGGATCGGCGAAACTCGTCGTCCACCACACCCGGAGCTGCGCGTGACCGATCAGATGACGACGACCCAGCGCGGTGTCGTCCACACCACCGCCGAGATCCAGGCACTCATCCCGCATCGCTGGCCGGTGCTGCTCGTCGATCGAATCGTCGAGTACGACCCGGAGGCGAAGCGGATCGTCGGGATCAAGGGCGTGACCGCTTCGGAATGGTTCTTCCAGGGCCACTTCCCGGGGCTGCCCGTCATGCCGGGCGTCATCCAGGTCGAGGCGCTGGCCCAGACGATGGC
>DASWSI010000289.1:0-5746 GCA_036402715.1 Candidatus Limnocylindrales bacterium | reverse complement strand
CGCGGTGAACATCATCTTCAAGGACAGGATCGCCGCCGCGACGGACCGCGCGGCGGAGCAGGCCCGGCTCGTCGCCGAGTACGAAGACGAGTTCGCGAACCCATACGCCGCCGCGGCGCGCGGTTACGTCGACGCTGTGATCAAGCCGTCCGAGACGCGGGCACGACTCATCGCGGCGCTCGACATGCTGGCGGACAAGCACGACGTGAACCCGCGGAAGAAGCACGGCAACATCCCGCTGTGAGCCCGGCGCGCCCCCCGGAGGCTGCGGCGTCTTTGCGCAAAGACGGCACCGTGGAACCCCCGTTTCGGCGGGTCCTCGTCGCGAACCGGGGCGAGATTGCACTGCGGATCATTCGCGCCTGCCGCGACCTCGGGATGGAGACGGTCGCCGTTTACTCCGATGCGGACACGGACGCACTCCACGTCCGCGCCGCCGACCGGGCGGTTCGGATCGGGCCGGCTCCGGCCGCCGAGAGCTACCTGCGGGCGGACCGAATCGTCGAGGCGGCGCTCGCGGAGGGCGCGGACGCCGTGCACCCGGGATACGGCTTCCTGGCCGAGCGGGCGGAGTTCGCGCGCGCCGTCGAGGCGGCGGGCATTGCCTTCATCGGTCCGACGAGTGACACCATCGCGGCTCTCGGCGACAAGCTCGCCGCCCGACGGCTGGCGGCCGCCGCTTCCGTCCCCGTGGTCCCCGGGACGCTGGAGCCCGCGGCCGTCTCGACGCCGGAGGAGCTCGCGGCGATGCTTGGGCGCGCGGATGAGGTGGGGTTCCCGCTCCTCGTCAAGGCAGCCGCGGGCGGCGGCGGGCGAGGGATGCGCCGGGTCGAGCGGCGCGACGGGCTCGCGACGGCGCTGTCTGCCGCGGCCGCCGAGGCCCTGTCCGCCTTCGGTGACGGCACCGTGTATTTGGAGCGCGAGATCCGGCCGGCGCGCCACATCGAGGTCCAGCTTCTCGGGGCAGCGGACGGGACCGTCGTGGCGCTGGGCGAGCGCGACTGCTCCGTCCAGCGCCGGCACCAGAAGCTCGTCGAGGAGTCGCCCGCGCCGGGATTGAGCCCGGACGAGCGACGGCGTCTCCACGCGCTCGCGGTGAGCATCGCGGCCGCGGCCCGCCTCACCAACGCCGCCACCGCCGAGTTCCTGTTCGACACGGACCGCCGGTTCTGGTTCCTCGAGGTCAACACCCGCCTCCAGGTCGAGCACGGGGTGACGGAGCTGGTTGGCGACATCGATCTCGTGGTCGAGCAGTTTCGCGTCGCGTCGGGGCGCCCCCTTTCAGCGAGCGTCCGCGCCGCCGCGGAGCGAGCGGCGGACCCGCCGCGGCACGCAATCGAGGTCCGGATTTCGGCCGAGGACCCGGCCAGGGAGTTCGCCGCGGCCCCCGGGCAGATCGGGCGTTGGCGGATGCCGGAGGGCCCGGGCGTCCGCATCGATGCGGGCGTCGAGTCCGGAAGCCGGGTCTCGCCGGACTACGACCCGCTCATCGCGAAGGTGCTCGTCGCGGCGTCCGATCGCCCGGCCGCTGTCGCCCGGCTCCGGCGCGCCCTCGCGGAGGTCGAGGTCACCGGCGTCCAGACCACGCTCCCGTTCCTCCAGTTCCTCGCGGCTCATCCCGCCTTCGAGGCTGCGTCGCTCTCCACCGAGTGGGTCGCCGACCACTGGGACGGCCCGACGGACCGACATGCGGCACTCGCAACGGCGGCCGCCGCTGCCGCCGAGGTGTTCGCGTCCGGCGGTGCGTACGCGGGCGCCGGCGTCCCGGCCGCGCCGCCGCGGGTCGCCCCCACCGACGCAGTCCCGTCCGAGGACGGCACGGTATGGCGCGCCGCCGCGCGCGAGGCGGGTGTCGATCGGTGGCCGCGATGAAGCCCGCAACGCCGCCGGCCGCGAACGGCACCGCACTCCGCGTCACGCCAACCAGGCGCTCGGCGCTCCCCGGCGACGAGTCGATCGTCGTCGATCCCGGTGCCGCGGCCGGCTCGGGCGGCAGATCCGGGGGCCGCGCCGTCATCGGTGCCGTGACCAGGCATCGAGGCCGCGTCGTCGTCGAGGTCGTCGTCGGTGGGTGGCGCTTCGAGCTCGACGTCGAGCCGGAGCGTCGCGCCATGCTGCGCGACCGCGGGACGATGTCCGCCGTCGAGCGGTCCCCTGACGGGCCGCTGGAGCTCCGTGCGATCATCCCCGGGCGCGTGGCATCGGTTGCCGTCGCGGCGGGCGACGAGGTCGACGCCGGTCAGGAGCTCCTGGTCATCGAGGCGATGAAGATGCAGAACGAGCTCCGCGCCCCTCGCCAGGCAGCGGTCGCGCGCGTTGCGGTCGTCGCCGGTCAGACGATCGAGCTCGGGGAGCTCCTCGTCGTGCTCGGCTCGGCGAGCGAGACGACGGCGGCGGCGGACGAGCCATGACCGGTGGAGCGCAGGATCCCGGCCGCGATCGGTGGCGCGAGACGACCCGAGCCGCGACGCTTAAGAGCACGTCCGAGCGGCGCCCGCGCTTCGTGACGTCCTCGGACATCGAGATCGCCGATCTCTACACCCCGGCGGACGTGGCGGCTCTGAGCGAGGACCGGGACCTCGGGCGGCCCGGCGAGTACCCGTTCACGCGCGGCGTCCAGCCGACGATGTACCGCGGGCGTCTCTGGACGATGCGGCAGTACGCGGGCTTCGCGACCGCCGAGGAGACGAATCGCCGGTTCCGGTACCTCCTCGAGCAGGGCCAGACGGGCCTGTCGGTCGCGTTCGACCTGCCGACCCAGATGGGCTACGACTCCGACGCCCCGGAGGCGGAGGGCGAGGTCGGCCGGGTTGGCGTCCCGATCTCGTCGCTCGCGGACATGGAGGCGCTGCTTGCGGGCATCCCGCTCGGCGAGGTCAGCACGTCGATGACGATCAACGCGACGGCGGGCATCCTCCTCGCGCTCTACGTCGCCGCCGCGGAGAAGCAGGGCGTCGAGCGCGCCCGGATCTCCGGGACGACCCAGAACGACATCCTCAAGGAGTACATCGCGCGCGGGACATACATCTTCCCGCCGCGGGCGTCGATGCGCCTCGTGACGGACGTCTTCGAGTTCGCCGCTCGCGAGCTGCCGCGGTGGAACACGATCTCGATCTCGGGCTACCACATGCGCGAGGCCGGGGCGACCGCCGCGCAGGAGCTCGCCTTCACGCTCGCCGACGGGATCGCGTACGTCGACGCCGCCGTCGCGAGAGGGCTCGATGTCGACGACTTCGGTGGCCGGCTCAGCTTCTTCTTCGCCGCCTGGAGCGAGCTCTTCGAGGAGGTCGCGAAGTTCCGCGTCGCTCGCCGGATGTGGGCGCGGATCATGAAGGAGCGGTTCGGCGCATCGAACATCCGTTCGATGATGTGCCGGTTCCACGTCCAGACGGCAGGCTCGAGCCTGACGGCGCAATCGGTCGACAACAACGTCGTCCGAACGACCCTCCAGGCGCTCGCGGCGGTCCTTGGCGGCGCGCAGAGCCTCCACACGAACTCGCGCGACGAGGCCCTTGCGCTGCCGACCGAGGAGAGCGCCCGGCTCGCCCTTCGGACGCAGCAGATCATCGCCCATGAGGCAGGCGTCACCGAGACGCCGGACCCGCTCGCCGGGTCGTACTACGTCGAGTCCCTGACGAACGAGCTCGAGGCCGCGGCGCAGGCGTACCTCGACGAGATCGACGCGATGGGCGGGACGCTTGCCGCGATCGAGCACGGCTTCCAGCAGCGCCAGATCCAGGAGTCGGCATACCGCGTCCAGCAGGAGATCGAACGCGGCGAGCGGGTCGTCGTGGGCGTCAACAAGTTCCGCGACGAGTCGACGACGACGCCACCGATCCAGCGGATCGACCCCGACGGGGAGCGACGGCAGGTCGAGGGCGTTCGGAGGATCCGACGTGAGCGGGACGCTGCGGCGTGGACCGCGGCACTCGCGCGGCTCGAGGACGCCGCCCGGGGCGGGGAGAACCTCATGCCGGTCATGATCGAGGCGGTCAAGGCATATGCCACGGTCGGCGAGATCAGCGACCGCCTCCGAGTTGCCTGGGGAGAGCATCGTGAGCTCATCACGGTCTAGCGACGCCGGCGGCGGCGACACCGGCGGAGGCGGAGGCGGCCGCCGCGATGCCGGCGGCGGTCGCCGTGGCCGCGAAGCGGGTCGAGGCGCCAGAACCGCGGCGACCCGAGCCGAGGCCGTCCCGCCGGCGATCCGGCGGCTCGGCCGGATCCACCACGTCGCCGTCATCGTGACCTCGATCGAGGCGTCGCTCGCGTTCTACCGGGACATGCTCGGCCTCGACCTCGAGACGGTGATGGACGTCCCGCCCGACAAGGTCCGGATCGCGTTCCTCGGCGTGGGCGAGTCGAAGATCGAGCTCGTGCAGCCGACGGACGAGTCGACGGGCGTCGCGCGCTTCCTCGCGTCGAAGGGCGAGGGGTTCCACCACGTCTGCTTCGAGGTCGCGAATCTCGCCGAGACCCTTCTCCGGCTCGAGATCGACGGTGTCGAGCTGATCGACACGGCACCGCGGCGCGGCGCCGAAGGTCCCGTCGCGTTCATCCACCCGCGATCCGCGCACGGCGTGCTCGTCGAGCTCATCGAGGCGTCAGGCGGTCCCGCGTGGACCGCCGTCGGTTTCCACCCTCAGTAGCGAACGGGGACTCCCTCTCAGACGCCTGGGGCGGAGCTCCGCGGCGCCATCAGTCGGAGGGTTTTGTCGCCCGAATCGAGAAGAAGAGGGGCAGCCGCCCGTCGAGATCGCCGGGCATCTGCCACCGCCCCTCGTCGCCCGCGACGAGGAAGTCGAGCTTCCAGTCGCAGAACGGGTACTCGCGGAGCGACTCGATGCGCAACCCGGCATCGATCAGCGCCGTGACGATCTCGCCGAGCGAGTGATCCCAGCCGAACTCTCGCTGGTCGCCGACTTCGGCCGTCGGGTCCGCGTACGACCCCTGGACCGGGAACGACAGCGGCTCGGGGTGTTCCCAGTACGGGTAGGTCAATCGCAACTCTCCGGGCTGGACGTTCTCGTTCTCGAACGCGTCCGCGATCGGGTGGATCTCGGTGATGTAGAACGTCCCGCCGGGCCGCAGGAAGTGCGCGACGACTCGCGCCCAGCCACGGATGTCCGGCAGCCAGCCGAGCACGCCGCGCGACGTATAGACGATGTCGAACTCGCCGGACAGGTTCGCGGGCAGGTCGTAAACGTTCGACACCACGAACCGCGCCTCGAGGCCGACGTCTCGTGCGAGCTCGCGCGCGGCCGCGACCGCGGCCTCGGAGAAGTCCGCCCCGGTGACCCGCGCCCCGAGCCGGGCCCAGGAAAGCGTGTCGAGCCCGAAGTGACACTGGAGGTGGAGGAGCGCCTTGCCCTCGGCCGGTCCGATCTCCTCGATCTCGTAGTCGCGGATCCGTACTCCGCCGCCCTTGAACCCCTCGACGTCGTAGAAGTCGGACGCGACGTGGACGGGGGTCCACGCCTCCCAGAGGGCGTGGTTGGCGGCGAACGCCGCCTCGTCCCGGGTCACAGCGACCAGGCGAAGAGCACCGCCTCGGAGCGATCACCAGCACGGCAGAACGCGATGATCTGGCCCGCGAGCGTCCGGATCCACGGCTTCTCCTCGCGAGGCAGCTCGCCGAGCTCGCCCTCGATCAGGTCGATCCAGCGTCCGGCGATCGCGTCGATGCTGCGGTCCTCGATCATCGCGATGGCGGCCTCGGAGAAGTCCGCCCCCGTGACCCGCGCCC
>DASWSI010000288.1:0-7614 GCA_036402715.1 Candidatus Limnocylindrales bacterium | reverse complement strand
GCGCACGTCGCCGTTGTCGACCCCGGGGTCGGGACCGCGCGCCGGCCAGTTGCGCTGCGGGTCAGCCGCGGCGACTACCTCGTGGGCCCCGACAACGGGCTGCTCCTCATGGCCGCGGAGCGGCGCGGCGGCCTCGTCGCCGCCGTCGAGCTCACGGCGGAGGAGTACCGCCTGCCGGTCGTGTCGACGAGCTTCCACGGCCGGGACATCTTCGCGCCGGCGGCCGCCCATCTTGCGAGCGGCGTCCCGCTCGACGTGCTTGGACCGGCGCTCGACCCGGTGAGGCTCGTCCGCCTCGCGACGCCCGAACCCCGCGCCGCGGACGGCGGCCTCGAGACGCACGTGATCTACGTCGACACCTTCGGCAACGTGAAGTTCACCGCGCTCGGAACGGATTTCCGCGCAGCGCTCGGTTCGCTGCCGCCCGGCACACGGCTGCGGATCGCCCTCGGCGACGGCGGGGAGCGGCGACTCCACGTGACGTGGGAGACGACGTTCGGCAGCGTCGCGCGCGGCCAGCCCCTCCTGTACGAGGACTCGTACGGCCGCCTCTGCCTCGCGGTCAACCAGGGCGACGCAGCCGCGACGCTCGGCCTGACGGAAGACCTCCGCGCCGTGATCCGGCGCGCCGACTGAGCCCCGCTTCGGCTCCCGTTCGAGGCTCGGGTACACTCCGCCCGTCCTGTCGGGCCAGAGGGAGAGCTTCACGATGCGCGTCACGTCCAGATTCGTCGGCCTCGTCGTCGCGGCGGTCATGCTCGCGGCGTGCACCGGCGCGGCCGCTTCGCCGAGCACGAGCACCGCAGCGCCCGCCACGCAGCCGCCGGCATCCGCCAGCGCCCCGGCGGCATCGCCATCACCCTCCGCCGACGCATGCGGCAAGGGCAGCCTGAAGCTCACGACGGCCGGCAAGCTGACGATCGGGACGGACAACCCCGCGTTCCCGCCGTACTTCGATCCGGATCCGAAGGACCCGGCGTGGCAGCTCGGCAACCCGAAGAACGGCAAGGGCTTCGAGAGCGCTGTCGCGTACGCGGTCGCCGACAAGCTCGGCTTCTCGAAGGACGAGGTGACGTGGGTCGTCGTGCCCTTCGACAACTCGTTCAAGCCGGGCAAGAAGAGCTTCGACTTCGACCTGAGCCAGATCTCCTACGACCCGGTGCGCGCGCAGGCCGTCGACATGTCCGACGGCTACTACTTCGTCAACCAGTCCGTCGTCGCCCTGAAGGGATCGCCCCTCGCGTCGGCCAAGACGGTCGCGGACATGAAGGCGTACAAGTTCGGCGCCCAGGTGGGAACGACGAGCTACAACACGATCGTCACCACGATCGCGCCGTCGAAGGCGCCCGCGGTCTACGACACGAACGACAAGGTGGTCCAGGCGCTGAAGGTCAAGCAGATCGACGGCCTCGTCGTCGACCTTCCGACGGCCTTCTACATCACCGGCGCGCAGCTCCCGAACTCGGTCATCGTCGGGCAGTTCCCGAACGTGACCGGCGCGACCGCCGAGCACTTCAGCCTCGTCCTCCAGAAGGGCAGCGCGCTCACGCCATGCGTGAACGCGGCGATCGCGGCGCTGAAGGCAGACGGGACGCTCGACCAGATCACGAAGGAGTGGCTCTCCGACAAGGCGAGCGCCCCCGTCATCCAGCCGTAACGGCGCCCGCGACGCGATAGCGCGGTGGCGCCATGGCGCTGAGCGGCGGCGGCCCGCACGAGTCGCGCGCCCTTGCCGATCTCGCTGCCCAGGGCCGCCCACGGCTCGTCCACGACCGGCGCAGCTCCCGGCGGGAGCTCGTCCGGTCCGTCGTCATCGCCGTCGCCAGCTCGGTCGTCTTCTTCGGCGTCCTCGGCTGGATCATCGTCAACTCGTCGGGCTGGCCCGAGGTCCGGCAGGCGTTCCTCGACGAGCGGATCTTCTGGAGCTCGCTGCCGGCAACGCTCGCCGGGTTCGTCACGAACATCCAGCTGTTTGCGATCGCCGAGGTCCTCATCCTGGTCCTCGGGCTCCTGCTCGCGGTCATGCGGAGCCTGCCCGGGCCGGCGTTCTTCCCGCTCCGCTTCCTCGCGACGCTCTACGTCGACGTCTTCCGGGCCCTCCCCGGCGTCCTCGTCATCTTCATGCTGGGGTTCGGGATCCCGGGCCTCGCGATCGCCGGGCTGCCCGTGGATCCGTTCCCGTACGCCGTGCTGACGCTGACGCTGCTCTATTCCGCGTACGTCTCCGAGGTCTACCGGGCGGGCATCGAGTCCGTCCATCCGAGCCAGGAGGCGGCCGCCCGATCGCTCGGCCTCAACCGCTTCCAGGCACTTCGCTACGTCATCGTCCCGCAGGCGATCCGGCGGGTCATCCCGCCGCTCCTCAACGACTTCATCGGCCTGCAGAAGGACACCGTGCTCGTCTCGTTCCTCGGTGTCGTCGAGATCTTCCGAACGGCCCAGATCACCAACGCGGCGACGTTCAACTTCACGCCCTACCTCGACGTCGCGCTCGTCTTCATCGTCATCACGATCCCGCTGGCGCGACTCACCGACTGGCTCGTCGAGCGCGAGCGCCGTGGCCGGGCGAGTGGGGGACTCCGATGACGGCCACAGGCACCGCCGCACTCGAAATCGACGGGCTCCGAAAATCGTTCGGGTCGCTCGAGGTCCTGCGCGGCATCGATCTGACGGTCGCGGAACACGAGGTCGTTTGCCTCATCGGCGCCTCGGGGTCCGGCAAGTCGACGCTCCTGCGCTGCGTCAACCTCCTCGAGCCCATCGACGCCGGCCGGATCGTCGTCGAGGGCGTCGACATCACCGGACACGGGGTCGACGTCGACCGGGTCCGACGCCGGATCGGGATCGTGTTCCAGGCGTTCAACCTGTTCCCGCACATGTCCGTCCTCGGCAACGTGACCCTCGCCCCGCGGAAGGTCCTCGGGCAGTCACGCACCGATGCCGAACGGGACGCGGACGTCCTCCTCGAGCGGTTCGGCCTGGCGGACAAGCGGCACGACTTCCCCGATCGGCTGTCCGGCGGCCAGCAGCAGCGCGTCGCGATCGTGCGCGCGCTCGCGATGCGGCCGGACCTCCTCCTGCTCGACGAGGTCACGAGCGCGCTGGACCCGGAGCTCGTCGCGGAGGTCCTCGACGTCATCCGCGAGCTCGCGCAGAGCGGGATGACGATGCTCATCGCGACGCACGAGATGGGATTCGCGCGGGACATCGCCAGCCGGATCGCCTTCCTCGACGCGGGCCTCGTCCTCGAGGAGGGGCCGCCGGCCGAGATCCTGACGGAGCCGCGCGAGCCGCGGACGCGACAGTTCCTCCAGCGGGTGATCCAGGCGGGTCGGCTCTAGGACGAGCCGGGCCGTGCGCGAGCCGGGGCGGGGCTGGACGCGCGCGCGGGCGGCCGCCGGCGTGTTCGGCGCTCAGCCGCCTCGGTCGACCACGGTTCCCCGGCACGCGTCGACGAAGACGCTGAAGACGCGCTCGAACGCCGCGGGCGTCGACTCGTTCCGTTCCGGGTGGCACTGCAGGCCGATGACGAAGCGGCCGCTCCGCGTCTCGAGCGCCTCGACGATCTCGCCGACCTTGCTCGTCGCGAAGGCGCTCGGGACCAGCGTCGGGGCGAGGTCCGTCGGCCGCACGGCCTGGTGGTGATAGCTGTTGACCTCGACGACCCCGCCCCGCGAGTTCGTCGGGAAGAGGATCCGTGCCAGCCGCGTGCCCGGCGCGACACGAATCGGGTGCCGCATCGCCTCGCCGTGGCTCCATGACGGTCCCATGTGGCCCTTCACGTCCTGGAGGAGGCCGCCGCCGTAGAAGATGTTCAGCGCCTGGAGGCCGCGGCAGATGCCCAGGATCGGCAGACCGCGGTCCTCCGCCTCCCGCCATGCCGCGGCCTCGAGCTCGTCGCGATCCGGCTCGATCTCGACCGACCCCTCGTTCGGCCGGCCGTAGCGCGACGGATCGACATCCGCGCCGCCGGTCAGCAGGAGCCCGTCCATCGCCGCGAACGCCGCTCGTCGCGCCTTCGCGTCCGTGGCCGCGTCGACGACCACCGGCTCGCCACCGTGGCGCCGGATCGACTCCGCGTAGAGCTCGTTCTTTTGCCTGGCGACGTCGGGTTCGCTCTGCCGCGCCGGAACGGCCACCGTGACGACGACGCGGGGTCGGGACTGCATCACCGGAGGATACGACCGGCGACGCGAGGCGCGCGTCAGGCCGCGGGCGCGGTCGGCGAGTCGACCGGCGTCGGCTGCTGGAGCGAGAACTCGGAAGCGAGGGCGAGACCTTCGTCGGCCGTCGCGATTCGGCCGTGGCCGGAGCGCTTGGCGACGAAGCACGCCCGATCCGCCGCGAGGAGGATCGATTCGGCCGTCGTGCCGTCCGTCGGGAACGTCGCCAACCCGAACGACGCGGAGCAGATGACGCCGCCGCGGTCCCACGCGCTCCCCGGCTCGCCGACGGCCCGAACCGCCTCCCGGACCCGCTCGGCGACGGTCAGCGCCGACGCCACGTCCGCGCCGGGCAGGATGAGGGCGAACTCGTCGCCGCCGTAGCGGAAGACGTGATCGCTCTCGCGGCCCGCGGCGACGATCGCCCGCGCCATCTCCGTCAGGAGCCGGTCGCCCGCCTGGTGCCCGAGCGCGTCGTTGACGCCCTTGAAGTCGTCGAGGTCCATCATCACGAGGCTGAAGGCATCCGCCCTGGCGACGCTCGCGGCGAGCCGCTCGCGGAACGTCGCGTGGTTCAGGAGGCCGGTCAGCCCGTCCGTTCGGGCACGGATCTCGATGTCGCGGTAGATCTCCGCGTTCTGGAGCGCGATCGAGACCTGCGCCGCGAAGAGCTTGACCAGCTCGAACTCCTCCTCCGTGAACGTGTTGCCCTCACCGAGGCGCTCGAGCGTCAGGACGCCGGTCACGCCCTCGCGGCCCCGAAGCGGAACGACGATGAGGCCACCGTGCACCCGGCCCACGGACTCCCAGGGCAGGACCCGGTCGTCGTAGAACTGGTCGACCACGAGGACGGCCTCGTTGTGCTCGATGGCCCATGGCGCGAGGCCCGTCTCGTCGAGCAGCCACTCCTTCAGGTATTCGTCGGCGTTCACGCCCCGGGCCGTCAGCGGGTGGAGCACGTGCGTGACGGGGTCGTAGACCTCGATCGAGATGTTGTCGTATGCGACGAGGCCACCCAGGCGGTCGGCGATCTGGTCGAGGACCGCCCGCGGCTCGAGCGTCGAGAGGATCGATTCCGTGACCTTGAGGAGCTCGCGCTGGCTGCGGAGCTGGCGCTCGAGCGACGCCGACTGGGCGTGGAGCCGCTCCGTCGCGTCCGCGTTGGCCATCGCCTGCGCCGCGAAGCTGGCGTAGATCACGAGCAGGCGAAGATCGTCCTCGCTGAACTGGTTGAGCCCGAGCTTCGCGAGGACGAGCACGCCGAGGACCTCATCCTCGAAGAGCATCGGCGCAAGGAGCATCGATTCGTCGAGGTCCTCCTCCGTCCCGGGGATCGTGTTGGCGCGCGAATCCTTCGCGGCATCCGGGAGGCTCTGGGGGACCTTGTGCTCCGCGACCCAGCCGGTGATCCCCTCGCCGACGTGGACCCGGAGCTGCTCCGGCGTCTCGTCGACGTAGGCGCCGACCTGGCCGCGCATCGCGACCGGGATGAGCTCCGCGCCGCGCTGGCGGTAGACGCGAACGTTGTGGAAGTCGATCAGCTGTTGAAGCTCGGACGCGATTGCGACGCCGATCTCGCCAACCGTCGACAGCCGGCTCAGCCGGGTCCCGAGCTGCTGGATCGATTGCAGCTGCGCTGCCCATCGCGAGAGCTGGGTGTAGTTCTGCGCCGTCCTGATCGCGACCGCGGCCTGCGTCGCGAGGGCGGCCATCGTGTCGAGCTCACCATCCGTCCACTCGTGCGGGCGATCGTGGTAGACGTTCAGCAGGCCGAGCAGCTCGTCGCCGTCGAACAGCGGCGCGCTCGAGATGGTGTCGTACCCCTCCTGGACGATCGCGGCTCGCAGGCCCGCGCCGCGAGGATCGTCGCGGTAGCCGATCGCGAACAGCGGTCGGCGCGCGGTGATCGCGGCGCCGGGAAGCGATCGCGGGGGGAAGTCGCGAACCGAGTTCAGGTACGTCTGCGACAGCCCCCGGGCGACCTCCGCGACGGCCTTCCCGTCGTGCTGCCGGAGGAAGACGGCGGCGCGGTCGCCCTCGAACAGGACGAGCGCGTGGTCGACGAGGCCGGAGAGGATCTGGTCGAGGTCGAGGCGACTGCTGATGTCGCTCGCGACGCGGCGCAAGGCGTCCGCCCGATGGAGCTCGTGCGCGACGCGTTCCGCGGCCTGCGAGCCCCGAACGATCGCGCCGACGGCACGGGCAGCCGCCAGCGCGAGGTCCGCGTCGCGTGGCCCGAGCGACCCGCGTCCGCCGCCCGCGATCAGCAGCACGCCCCATGGTCCGCGCGGTCCGGGGATCGCGACCGTGAGCTCCGGGCGCCGGTCGGGGAGGACGGCGTGCGCCGGCGACGGATCGGTGGCGAGGATCGGCTCGTCGGGATGCGCGAGAGCGGCATCGAGCGGGCCGTCGCCACGCCGCAGCTCGACGAGGCGGACGCCGGGTGGGCCGGCGTCGGCGCGCGGAATGAGCGTGTCCCCGCGCAGCTCCCACGCGACCACGAGGTGGTATTCGCCGTTCTCGCGGATCGCCGCGACGGCGCCATCGAGCGCGGCGTCGAGGGCAACGCCAGCCGTCGCCGGCTCGGCCGCGAGGGACGCGAGGAAGGCCACGGTCTCGAGGTCGCGGCGGCGGGTCTCGCGTTCGAGCGAGTCCGGGATGTCCGAGATCGCGGGCAGCGCGGCGAGCGCGGTCGCCGCACGGTGGGCGCTCGCGGTGACGAGCGCTGACGACTCGAACGGGCGGCGCGTCCCGAAGCCGCGGCCGCCGGCCGGGCGCGAGCTGCCGGGCGGCTGGGCCACGCCGTCCGCCGGTCCGCCGGCAGCGGCAGCGAGGAACCGCTGGAGGTCGCCCAGCCGGTATCGGCGGTCTCCCCGGGGGTTGATCCGGTAATACCGCAGCCGGCCCGCGTCACTCCACGCGCGGATCGTGTTCGGGTGGACACCCAGCACGCGCGCGGCTTTCGTGACGGAGAGGGTTGCGTCGATCGGACGAGGTGCGAGTGGTGGCACGGCCCAAGGAGGATTTGTGAAGTCGACCCGCCGAGGCTACCGAACTCACACTTCTTGCCAATAGGCCGATAGTCCTCGGCGCTCTCGGGGCGAGCACGGAACCGGACCCAGAGGCCCGATTTCGGTCAGTCCGGGCGGCGCGGCCCGCCCGTCAGCTGGACGTAGGCGAACGTCACGAGGACGGTCGCGACCCCGATCCCGAGGACGGCCCCGATCGCGATGAGCGGCGTCCCGACGAGTCCGGGGCCCTCGCCCGCGCTCCTGGGGTCAGCCGCTCCGGCCGGCGGCGGCGTGGGCGAGGCGGCCGAGACCTGGGCCGGTCCGAAGGCCGTGTCCAGCGCCGCGAATGACGCGGTGGGAGCCGGCGCCCGAACCGGCACGAGCATGGCGGCCAACGCCAGCGCGCCTGCCATCGCGACGCGCGTGACCCTCACGAACCC
>DASWSI010000287.1:0-11102 GCA_036402715.1 Candidatus Limnocylindrales bacterium | reverse complement strand
GCGATGTATCAGGCGAAGGAGGACGGGCGGCAGGGCTACCGGTTCTTCAAGCCGGAGATGAACGTCCGCGCGGTCGAGCGACAATCGATCGAGGAGCATCTCCGTCGCGCGCTGGAGCGCCGCGAGCTGTCGCTCCACTATCAGCCGAAGATCGACATCCCGACGGGCGCCATCACCGGGGCGGAGGCACTCATTCGCTGGACGCACCCCGAGCGGGGATCCGTGCCACCGATCCAGTTCATCCCGATCGCGGAAGACTCGGCGCTGATCGTGCCCATCGGCCGCTGGGTCCTCCGCGAGGCGTGCATGCAGGCTCGCGCGTGGCTCGATGCGGGGCTCCCGGCGCGGACGATGGCGGTCAACGTGTCCGCAGTGGAGCTGCGCGACAAGCAGTTCCTCCCGCGGCTGTTCGGGATCATCGACGAGACGCGGATGGACCCGCACTTCCTCGAGCTCGAGCTCACCGAAACCGTCCTCATGAAGGAGGCCGAGTCGGCCGCGCTCATCCTCCGTGAGGTCCGGGAGCGCGGCATCAACGTCGCGATCGACGACTTCGGGACCGGCTACTCGAGCCTCAGCTACCTCCGGAAGTTCCCCATCGACGCGCTGAAGATCGACCAGTCGTTCGTCAGCCAGATCGGGTCGGGAGACGATGATTCGAGCATCGTCAAGGCCATCCTCAGCATGGCCCAGAGCCTTCATCTCCGGGTCGTCGCGGAAGGCGTGGAGACGGTCGAGCAGCTGGACTTCCTGCGAGCGCACGGATGCGACGAGGCGCAGGGGTACTACTTCAGCCGGCCGGTACCGGCAGCCGACTTCGCGACGCTGCTCGTCGCCGGCGGAACGCCGATTGCCGCGAAGCGTCCATCGCCGCCGCGGCCGGGCGGACGATCGCGGGCCGCAGCGGCGCCAGCCAGGCGGCGGGCCTGAGGGCCGACTCGAGCGTCGTGGTCGGGGCGGCGGGATTCGAACCCGCGACCTCGCGCTCCCAAAGCGCGTGCGCTACCAGGCTACGCCACACCCCGACGCGGCGGCATCGTACCCCGACCCGTCCTCCGGCGCGCTCCCCGATCCGTCCCGTCGTCGCCGCGGAACACCGGGCGATGCTCGCTCGTCTGACGTTGGACGCCGGGTGGTGAATGGCAGGCTGATCAACCGCCCGGCGTCACCATGTCCCCGGGCTGCCGCGACGAGACCGCCCGGGCAGCGACGCCGCAGGCTCGCCCGTTCTCAGAGCCCGTGGCGCCTGAGGATCGGAGCCATCCGCCGTGCCGCGCGCGCTCGGTGCGAGATCCGGTTCTTCTCCTCGGCCGTCCACTGTCCGAGCGTCCGTCCGCCCGGTGGCTCGGATTCCGGCTCGAAGATCGGGTCGTAGCCGAACCCGCCGCTCCCCCGCGGTGCGGCCGCAATCCGGCCGCGCGCCGTCCCGCGGGTCAGCTCGACGGTGACACCGCCCCGCGGCCCTGCATCCGGGAGCGCGAACGCCAGGACGCAGACGTAGCGCGCGCCGCGGCGCTCGGGCGAAAGGCCGGCGAGCGCACCGAGGAGCTTCGTGTTGTTCTCGTCGTCCGTTGCGGTCTCGCCCGCATAGCGCCGGGTTCGGACGCCGGGTGCGCCGTTCAGCGCGTCGACCTCGATCCCGGAATCGTCGGCCAGGGACGGCAGATTCGTCGCGCGCGCCGCCCAGCGAGCCTTCTTCGATGCGTTCGCCTCGAACGTCTCGCCGTCCTCGACCACCTCGCCGGGGATGCCCAGGTCATCGAGCGAGACGAGGTCCGTCTCGTCGAGGTGGAGGAGCTCGCGAAGCTCACGCAGCTTGTGCGCCGAGCGCGTCGCGACGACGAGACGGCGGCGAGCGGCAGTCAAGGTGCGGCTGCTCCGGGCGGCGTCAGGGTCTGAGCGGCGTCAGCGCCGAACGGTCGCGAGCGCGTCCGCCTGGGCGGCGAACAGCTGATCGAGCCCGATCGCGGCGAGGTCGAGAAGACCGTCGACCGCGGCCCGGTCGAACGGCTTGCCCTCCGCCGTCCCCTGCAGCTCGACGTACGTGCCGGCGTCCGTGCCGACGACGTTGAAGTCCACGTCCGCGTGTGAATCCTCGGAATAGTCGAGGTCGAGCAGCGGGACGCCGCCGACGATCCCGACGCTGACCGCCGCGATCTTCGACACGAGGAGCCGTTCCATCCCGTACGTGATGAGCGCGGCCCCGAGCGCCACGTACCCGCCCGTGATCGACGCTGTCCGGGTCCCGCCGTCCGCCTGGAGGACGTCGCAGTCGACCGTGACGGTCCGCTCACCGAGCTTGCCGAGGTCGACGACGCCGCGGAGCGAACGCCCAATGAGCCGCTGGATCTCGTGCGTCCGGCCACCGATCCGGCCCTTCGCCGATTCGCGGTCCGTCCGCTCAGCGGTCGCTCGTGGCAGCATCGAGTACTCGGCGGTGACCCAGCCACTCCCCTTGCCGCGGAGGTGCGGCGGGACGCGATCCTGGATCGTCGCCGCGCAGAGCACCTCCGTGTCACCGACGCGGATCCGGCACGAGCCCTCCGCCCATTTCTGGACGCCGAGGGTCAGCGTCACCGGCCGCAGGCCCGTGGCGGCGCGGCCGTCTGCGCGAACGACTGCCCGGTTCCCGATCGTCATCGTGCCTCCTGCCCTGCCGCGGCCCGAGTGCCGCCGGACTTCGCGGCGGCCTCCTCTGCCTTGGCGTTGTCCCACAGCTCGTCAAGAGCGGCGAAATCGAGATCGCGGAGCGCGACGTTCCGGTCCGCCGCCTGCCGCTCGACGCTCGCGAACCGCCGGCGGAATTTGTCGTTCGCGCCGCGGAGCGCGGTCTCCGCCTCGATCCCCTCGCGGCGGGCGACATTCACGAGGACCATCAGCAGGTCGCCGAACTCCTCGCGCCGCTCCGCGTCCGTGGCCGCGCGCCGGAGCTCGTCGAGCTCCTCGGTGACCTTGTCCAGCACGCCGTCGATCGACGGCCAGTCATAGCCGAGATTCGCGGCCCGCTCCTGCATCTCCTGGCTCGCGGCGAGGGCCGGCAGGGACAGGCTGATGCCATCGAGCGCGCTCTTGCGGCGCGCGGGGGCTGTACCGTCGGCTCCTGTTTCGGCAGCCGCGGCGGCCTCGTTCCGTTCCGCGGCCTTGATCCGCTCCCACTGCCGGTTGACGTCGCCGGCTGTCCGGGCCTCGGCGTCACCGAAGACGTGCGGATGGCGGCGGACGATCTTCGTCGCGATGGCGCGCTGGACGTCGGCGAGGTCGAAGACGCCGTCCTCGGCAGCGAGCTGCGCGTGGAGGACGACCTGGAGCAGCAGGTCGCCGAGCTCGTCCGCGAGCGCGGGCGTCGCGCCATCCGCGAGCGCGTCGTAGACCTCGTACGCCTCCTCGAGGAGATGCTTTCGCAGCGACTCGTGCGTCTGCTCCCGATCCCAGGGGCACCCGTCCGGCCGCCGCAGCCGCTCCGAGATGTACGGCATCGCCCACGGCCCGGCCGACGCGAGCTCCGGCGCGATCGGCGGAACGTAGAGCGGTGCGGCAAGGTCCGCGGCGGTCAAGGCGTCGACTGCCGGCGCCGCCGCGGCACCGAACCGCCCGACGACGTGATCGGCCGGGTACAGCCTCCGCAGGACGGCGAGCGGGTCGTGACCCTCGGGACCGTGGCGTCCCGCGAGTGGTGGTGGGGGCTCACCGGCCGCGCCCGCGCGGAGCACCGCGAGGGGAACGATGAGGAGCGGTCGCGACGCCTCGATCGGGGTCGCGATCAGGCGCTCGGCCGCGACGACCTGGAGACCCGCGGCGAGGTCCAGGCCCCACCGCGACCGGGCTTCCGCGACGAGCGCGTCGAGCACGGCTGGCGCTTAGCCGGTGGGGTTCGAGAAGTCGACGTCGCGGTGGATGTCGAACCCGGCCTTCTTCGCCTCGTACCAGTTCGGGAAGGCCTGCTGCTCGATCGTCGTCTTCTGCGCACCGTCCGGCGCCCGGTTCGCTGCCTCGAGGATCTTGTAGACGTGGATCCCGTCGCTCGCGATCTCGAGCGGGTCCGTCAGCCCGCCGACCGGAGCGGCGAAGATCGCGGCGCTCGACTTCTGGTCGATCTGGAGGGGCGCGATCCAGCCGAGCTCGCCGCCCTTCGCGGCCTCGGCGCCGTCGGAGAAGTCCTTCGCGAGCTGCGTGAAAGGCGTTCCGGCCTCGGCCTGCGCCTTGAGCTTCTTCGCCTCGTCGAGGTCCGGCGGGAAGTACATGATCTGGATGACGTGCCAGCCGAATGCGCTTCGGATGGGCTCGAGGATGTCGCCCGCCTTCAGCCCGGGCGCGAAGATCGCCTTGCCGAACGCCGGATCGAGCTGCCCGGACGCGCTCATCTGCGGATTGAAGTACGGCAGCTTCCCGCCCGAGACGTCGTCACCCTGCTCGTTGCTCTCCTTGCGGGCGATCGGGTCGAACTGGCTGGGATCGGCCTCGACCCGGGCATACGCGGCGCGCGCGAGCGTCTCGGCCTTCTTCCACGCGGGATCGCCGGCCGGCACCTTGCTCGCGTTCTGCGGATCGCCGTTCGGGGAGAACAGGATGTGGCGGACCTTCACCGAGCCGTCGCCCGGGACGGGCTCGCTGCCGGACTGCGGCGCCTGGATGAAGATCTGGGCAACTCGCCGCTCCGGCCCGGCCTGAAGCGCCTGCGCCTTGATCTTGTCCTCGAGCGCCGTCCGGACGAGATCGGACCTGACGACGCCGTTGTACTCGTCCGCGGAGATCCCGGCGTCCGACAGCTGGGCGCGATACGACTGGTCCACGGTGGCGGTGACGATGTCCGTCACCCGGCCGATCCGGAAGCTGCCGTCGGCGCCCTGGATGACCCCGGTGCGTCCGTCCTTCGGGAGCGTGAAGAGCGCGGCCTTGAACGGCTCGTCGAGCGTCGTGTCCGTCGTGATCCAGCTCAGGTCGCCGCCGCTCGACGCGCTCGAGTCCGTCGACACAGCCTTCGCGACGTCCTCCCACTTCTTGCCGGAGGCGAGATCGGCGAGGGCCGTGTCGGCGATCTTCTTCGCGGCCGCGACCTGGGCGGCCGTGGCGGCGTCCTTGCCGGCGTCGATGGTCGGCGCGACCTCGATCATCCACGCGTGGCGCTGCTCCGGCGAGGTCGCCTCCTTCGTGATCTGCGCGTCGATCTGCTGCGGCGTGACCGCGATGCCCTCCTGCTGGGCGAGCGTCGCCTGGACGCGCGAATCGATCAGGCGGTCGAGGGTCTGCTGGGCGATACCCTGCTGCCCCTGGGTGACGATCTGGAGCTGGGCCTGCCACTCCTGGTCGGTCAGCCGGCCGGCGGCATGCTCGGTGTTCAGGCGACGGCTCGAGACGTCGAGCCGGTGGCTCTCGATCTTCAGCCGGAGGTTGAAGTCGTCCTTCGTGATCGACTGGCCATTCACCGACGCGACGGGCTCGAGGTGGGCTCCGTACCAGCTGGCGCCGCCGGCGATCCCGAGGATCACGATCGCGACGAGGACGACGAGCCCGAAGGCCAGGTTCATGTAGAGATTCCGACGGTCTCGCGTGTCCGAACCGAGCCGGTGCGACCGCTTGACGACGGGCTTCGCGCGGAAAGTCATCGACGAGGGATTCCTGCAAAGGGAACCGGCACGAGGCCGGGTGAGACGGGCCGATATCCTACCGTACCGTCCCGGAAGAGGCCTCCGGAGCTGGGCCGCGCCGCCGTCCGCGCCTCTCGCGGCGGGGCCGCTTCTCTCGCCGTCAGCCCGCCGCGAGCCGGTCGACGAGCGCGACGTAGCGCTCCGCCTCCCGCTCCCACGACATCTCGCGTACGCGCTCCCGGGTCGCGACGGCGGCCGCGGTCCGCGAGCCCGCGTCATCGATCAGCGCGCCGATCGCCGCGGCGAGCGCGATCGCGCTGCCCGGCTCATAGGTCGCGACGGTACCCGGCTCGAACGTCTTCTCGACGAGGGGCAGCCGCGACGCGACGGCCGGCTTGTCCATCGCCCCGTACTCGAAGATCTTCGTCGAGAGGCTCACGTCGGTGAACTGGTCGCGGCGGGTGGGAGCGAGCCCGATGTCGGCGCGGGCGATCGCCGCCGGGACGTCATCGATCGGGATCCGGCCGTGGAAGACGACCCCGCCGTTCAACCCGAGCGCTGCCGCGCGGGCGCGAAGCCCGGGCTCCGAATCGCCACGGCCGTAGACGTCGAAGACGATCGGGACGTCCGGGCGCGCGGTACGGAGCCGCCCGACAGCGTCGATCGCGACGTCGAGCTCATAGGTGGGGGTCAGGGCGCCGGCGTAGATCAGCCGGACGGTGCCGTCCTCGGCGAAGCCGCGGCGCGGGACGCGGACCGGGTCGAAGCGGGCGAGCGACGGGCTGTTGATGACGACGGAGACCTTGTCCGGCGCGACACCGAGGTCGGTCAGGCGGCGCCCGAGCGCGTCGTTGACGGTGATGGCATGCGTCGAGACGGCGATCGACAGGCGCTCCTGGAGGAGCAGCAGCCGGTGGACGATCGGGTTCGCGGCCCGCGGGAACCGGCTTCGGAAGAACTCCGGCATCGCCTCGTGAAGGTCGAGGAGGACCGGGACGCCGGCGAGCCGCAGAGGGAGCGCCGCGAAGGCGAGGAAGTCGGGGAGCGTGTGGACCTGGACGAGCGCGTAGCGGCGCCGCCGATGGGCGCGGACGAGCGCCAGCGCGGCGCGAAGAACGAACTCGACGTATTCGGCGAGGTAGACCGGCAGCGACGCGCCCTGGTGACGCTGGACGTCGAGCCGGCGGACGTGGACGCCGTTCACCGTCCCCTCGGCGGAGTCCTCCTCGCGTCGGAGCGCGAAGACGTCGACCGCCCGGCCCGCCGCGACGAGCGACTCGGCCTCGCGCCGAACGCGGGGATCCTCTTCGTAGTACGAGTGGGTGAGCATCGCCACGGGCCGGCGGCCCGCCGATTCACCCCTCAGCTTCGCGTCGACCATCCGGCGCCGAGACGGAGGACCTGCCGCTCGCGTGTCGCGCGACCGGCGGAGCTGTCGACGGTGTCGACGACGAGATCCGCGCGGTCGTAGAGCCGATCCCAGTCCACGGCCCGGTGCGGCGTCACGACGACGACGGCATCCGTGTCGCTGAGGAGGTCGTCGAGCGCGACGGACGGACGGACGTCTCCGGCCGCGTCCTTGAACGTCGCGACGTGCGGGTCGTGGTAGGTGACGACGGCGCCGCGCGCCGACAGCCCGGCGAGCACCTCCGCGGCGGGACTGTTGCGAGCGTCCTGGACGTTCGGCTTGAACGCAACGCCGACGACGCCCACGCGCGCGCCCTTGAGCGCCTTGCTTCGGTCGTTGAGCGCCTCGCCGACGAGATCGACGACGTGCCGCGGCATCGCGAGGTTGATGTCGCCGGCGAGCTCGATGAAGCGGTCGACGAAGTCGAACTCACGCGCGCGCCAGGCGAGGTAGTACGGGTCCACCGGGATGCAGTGGCCGCCGACACCGGGACCGGGCGTGAACTTCATGAACCCGAACGGCTTCGTCGCCGCGGCGTTGATGACCTCCCAGACGTCGAGGCCCATCCGCTCGCACAGCAGCGCGAGCTGGTTGACGAACGCGATGTTGATGTTGCGGAAGACGTTCTCGAGGAGCTTGGCCAGCTCGGCGGCATCGGGTGACGACACCTCGACGACGCGCTCGTTGATGTTCCGCAGGAGCGCGGCGGCACGTGCCGTCCCTTGCGCGGTCGTCGCCCCGACGAGGCGTGGCACCGTCCGCGCTGCGCTCGCGGGATCGCCCGGGTTGACGCGCTCCGGCGCGAACGCGAGATCGAAGTCCGTCCCGGCGACGAGGCCGCTCTGTTCGACGACCTCGCGGAACGGCCCCGTCGTCGTGCCGGGGAACGTCGTCGACTGGAGGATGACGAGGTGACCCTTCCGGACGCGGTCGCGGATGAACGCGGCCGCCGTCAGGACGGGCGAGAGATCGGGGTCCTTCGTCGTCGTGATCGGGGTCGGCACGCAGACGAAGATCGCGTCCGCGGCAGCGAGATCGGACTGCTCCGCGCCGCAGACCGCGAGCCCGTTTTCGAGCGCGGCCCGGAGACGCTCGTCCGAGACGTCGTCGATCGGTGAGTGGCCCTCATTCAGCTCCGCGACGCGGCCGGCGAACGCGTCGATCCCCTGGACCTTGAGTCCCGCTTCGACGAAGCTGATCGCGAGCGGCAGACCGACGTAGCCGAGCCCGATGACGGCGACGTGCCGGTCCTCAGTCACGATTCCTCCAGTCGCGGCGATGCGTCGCGGGTGGCAGCGGGAGACGGATCGCGGCGAGCCGCTGGTGGGGGCGGGAGCCGGATCTGGCGCGGCCGCGCGGGCGCCGTCGGGAAGGATACCGCGGCGCGGCGATCCGGTCGGGACGCGACGCTGGTGGGGGCCAGCTTTCGCGCCGCCGGGCCGGCGGGGGCATCAGGCCGCGTTGGCGGCGAGCCACTCCTCGACGATCTGCGCGATCCGCTCTCCCGCGTGGCCGTCCCAGAGCGGTGGGCCGTCCGGCGGGAGGTCGATCCCGTCCTCGAGGACGGATCGGGCGAGCGGCACGACCTCTTCCGGGGTGACGAGCCGGTTCGTGCCGTGGCTGATCGTGATCGGTCGTTCGGTGTTCGGGCGGACGGTCAGGCACGGCACGCCGAGGATCGTCGTCTCTTCCTGGATCCCGCCGGAATCCGTGACGACGAGCGCGGCGCCGCGGACGAGCGAGATGAAGTCGATATAGCCGAGCGGCTCGATGATCCGGAGCCGGTCCGACGCCTCGAGGCCGGCAGCCTCGAGGGTCGGGCGCCCGCGCGGGTGGAGCGGCAGGACGAGCTGGACGACGTCGGTGAGCCCGCGAACCGTGTCGACCATCCGGCGCGCAGCGGCTGGGGTGTCGACGTTGGCCGGCCGATGCAGCGTCGCGACGGCGTACCTCTCGTCGAGCTCGAGACGGCGTCGCATCCCGGCGGGGTCGAAGCGGTCGAGGTTGGCGAGGAGCGTGTCGATCATCGGGTTGCCGACGAAATGCATCCGCTCCTCCGCAATCCCGGAGCGGCGGAGGTTGTCGCAACCCTCCGGGCTCGTCACGAACAGCAGGTCCGAGAGCAGGTCCGTGACCCGGCGATTGATCTCTTCGGGCATCGAGTCGTCGAAGCTGCGGAGCCCGGCTTCGACGTGCGCAAGCGGGATCCCGATCTTCGAGGCGACGAGCGCCGCGGCAATCGTCGAGTTGATGTCGCCGTACACCACCGCGAGCGCCGAGCGCTCCGCGATGAACGTCTGCTCGAGCGCCACCATGAGTGCCGCGGTCTGGGCCGCCTGGCTGCCGGATCCCACGCCGAGATTGACGTCCGGCTGGGGCAGCCCCAGGTCGCGAAAGAACACGTCGGACATCGCCGCGTCGTAGTGCTGTCCCGTGTGAATGACGCGTTGATCGACACCGAGCGCGCCGAGCGCACGGATCACCGGCGCGGCCTTCATGAAGTTCGGCCTGGCGCCGACGACGTGTGCTACGGTCCCAGCCATGACTCCCGTTCCAGGTGGATCCCGCCCGGCGCGGGTGCGCCCGAACGGTCCGCTGAGTATGCCGGGATCGTCGCTCCGTCACCGCCGGCGGTGACGCCGGGGCAGACCATCAGGCTCGCGACGAGAACCGCGATCCGCCATCCCCGGACGGCGTGGCGGCGCGTGTCCGCGCAGAAGCTGAAGGTCTTCGTGCGGCTGCTCGGCGTCGCACCTGCGCCGTGGCGCCGTCGCGCCGGTGGCACCCTCGACGGCGTCGCGGCCATGCTCCTTCGGCGGCGCGCGGATCACGCCGTTGGCGCGCCGCTGCGGGTCGTCGGCCGGTGGGCTGCCGGCCGTGGTGCGGACGCGCTGGAGTGGGCCGCGACCGTCGGTACCGCGACGCCGACGGATGCCTTAACGGCGTTGCGGCTCGCCCGGGCGGCTCTCGCGCTCGACGCGATCGAGACCGCGGACCGGATCGCGGGCGCCCTCGTCGACCGGGGCGCGGGCGAGTCGGGGGCGGCGCTGACGCTCCGCGCGGACATCGCGCTGCGGACCGGCCGGTACGCCGATGCGGTCGCGCTCGCCGACCGCGCGATCGCGGCCCCGCGCCGCGGTGCGCCCCTTCGCGGCGGCGCGGGTGGCGCGACGGCGATCCGCGACCGCGGCGCGAGCGAGGTTCGCGTGCTTGCTCCAGGGTGGCGGCCCACGTTCGAGGCGCACGCGCCTCGCGGCCCCGTCTCCCCAGTCCGCGGCCGCGTGCTCCACCTCCTGACCAACTCCCTGCCGTACCGACAGGCGGGTTACACCGTGCGGGCCCAATCGATCGCCCGCAGTCAGCGCGACGTGGGCCTCGACCCGCATCTCGCGACCCGCGCCGGCTTCCCGCTCGTCGACGGCGTCGCCGGCGCGCCGCAGATCGAGGTGGTCGACGGCATCCCGTATCACCGCCTCGCCCCGAACCTGGAGCCGGGTCTCGGGCCCGACCGTGTCGCGACCGCGACGGCGAGAGCGGGCGCACGCCTCGTCGCGGAGCTGCGGCCGGCCGTCCTGCATCCGGCATCGAACTTCCTGAACGCGCAGGTCGCGCTCGCACTCGGCGACCGGTTCGGGATTCCGGTCGTCTACGAGGTCCGTGGCTTTCTCGAGGAGACGTGGGCGTCACGACAGCCGAGGGCGACCGGAGGTCGCCAGGGCCCCGGCGCCGCGCAGGCGCGCGACACGCAGAAGGGCTCGAGCGCGGACCGATACGCCGGCGCGAAGGCCGCGGAGACCGCGTGCATGCTCGCGGCAGCGGCAGTCGTGACCCTGTCGGAGACGATGCGGGCGGACATCGTCGGGCGGGGCTGCAAACCGGAGAACGTCATCGTCGTCCCGAATGCGGTCGACATCGACCGGTTCGTGCCCGGTCCGCGCGACGACGCGCTTGCCGCAAGCCTGGGGATCGGCGACGGCGAGACGGTGCTCGGCTACATCTCGAGCTTCACCGGCTACGAGGGCATCCGATTCCTCATCGAGGCCGGCGCGATCCTCCGTGACCGCGGGCGTCGCGTCCGGGTCCTGCTCGTCGGGGACGGCGAAGAGCGT
>DASWSI010000286.1:0-7528 GCA_036402715.1 Candidatus Limnocylindrales bacterium | reverse complement strand
ACCGCGGGGATCATCACTGGCGCGGCGCTGATCATGATCACGGTCTTCGGGGCGTTCGCTCTCGCGGACGTCATCACGATCAAGAGCATCGGCGTCGGGATGGCGATCGCGGTCTTCATCGACGCGACGATCATTCGCGTGCTGCTCGTTCCGGCGGCGATGCGCCTGATGGGGCGCTGGAACTGGTGGGCGCCGGGGTTCCTGAGCCGACTCGTTGACCGGCTCGGCTTCGGACACGTCGAGGACGAGGCGGACGACGGAGATGCCGAGCGGCGTGGTCGCGTCAATCCCGGGCTCGCGGAGGGCTGACCGATGGACGAGCATCCCGGCGGAATCCGGCGAGTGGGGCCGGCGGATCAGCCGCCCCCGCCGCCGCCACCAACGATCCACGTCCGCGGCTGGCAATGGGGTCCGGACGAGGGCCGGCGTCCGGGGCTGCCGTGGATCGGCATCTTCTTCGTCGTCTTCGGGGCGCTGCTGCTCCTCGAGCGGTTCGTTCCCGCGTTCCGTCTCGCCGGCAACGGATTTGCACTGGCGATCGGGCTCGTGCTGCTCGTCCGCTGGGCCGTCGAGCGCGGCTCCGGTTCGCTCTACGCCGGCGCGATCATCACCGCGCTCGCCGTTCCGGGGCTTCTCGAAGGGCTCGGCATCGTCGCGGGGCCGGGCCTCGGGACGTTCTGTCTGGGGATCGCCTTCCTGTTCATCGCGGCGGTCCGCTGGTCCGGCCGCGGAGGAATCGGGTGGCAGGGCTGGGTCGGCGGAATGCTCGCCCTGTACGGGTTGACGCGGCTCGCCATTCCCGATTTCGGGCAGCTGCTCGTCCCGGTCGTGCTCGTCGTCCTGGGCGCGCTCCTCGTGCTCCGCGGCGGGGGATCGGGGTCAGGCGCGCGGCGCTGAGCTCCCGCGCCCGCGTCGGGGAGGCGTTCCTCAGCCCGCAGCGGCGGCAGCCGCCGCCTTGGCGGTCGCGGCATCGACGGCCGCGGCCACTCCGTCCACGACGCGGTCGATCTCGGCCTCGGTGATCACGAACGGCGGACCGAGGACGATCACGTCGCCGTCGATGCCGTCCGCCGCCCCGGTGCTCGAGTAGACGAGGACGCCACGATCCCGAGCGCCACGAACGACGGCTTCGGTCACGCCCGCCGAGCGCGGGAACGGACGCCGGCTCGCGACGTCCGCGACAAGCTCGATCCCGACCAGCAGGCCGAGCCCGCGAACCTCCCCGACGGATCCGTGGCCGTCGAACCGGTCCCGTAGCCGCG
Organism: Candidatus Limnocylindrales bacterium; assembly: GCA_036402715.1. GTDB lineage: Bacteria > Chloroflexota > Limnocylindria > Limnocylindrales > CSP1-4 > JACDAV01. The sequence goes on along the minus strand of DASWSI010000286.1, from coordinate 6,266 downwards.
ACCGGAGCAGCTCGCCCTTCACGGCACTCGCCGCGACCAGGTCCTCGCGTTCGAGAATCGCGAGGACCTCGCGCGCGACCGCGGCCCCGACCGGCGAGTGCGAGTACGTGAACCCGTGGACGAACGGGCCCGCCGCCGCGACGGTGTCGTACACCTCCGCGGACGCGGCCACGAACCCGAACGGCCAGTAACCGCTCGTCGCGCCCTTCGCGGCGACGAGGATGTCCGGCCGCACCGACCAGTGATCGACGCCGAACCAGCGGCCGGTTCGGCCGAATCCGGTCATCACCTCGTCGGCGACGAGCAGCACGCCGTGCCGGTGGCAGACCTCCGCGATCCTCGGCCAGTAGTCGTCCGGCGGCACGACCCCGCCCAGCGTCGCGCCGACGACGGGTTCCGCGACGAAGGCCGCGACGGTGTCCGGATCCGCGGCGTCGATCGCGCGCTCGAGCTCCGCCACGAGCTCGTCCGTGTCCGCGAGCGCGTTCGAGCCGGATTCGCCGCCGCGGTACGGGTAGGCCGCGGAGACATGCCGGAACCGGCCGAGCCAGCCCTCGTACGGGCGGCGAAGATTCTTCCGGCCGGAGAGGTCGAGCGCCCCGAGCGTGTTGCCGTGGTAGCTCCCCCACCGGCTGAGGACGATCCAGCGGCCCGCGTCGCCGCGCGCGAGGTGGTACGCCCGGACGAGCTTCAGCGCAGTCTCGATCGCCTCCGATCCGCCGGACACGGGATAGATCGCCGGATCGTCGAGCGGCAGGTACCGGGCAACCTCCGCGGCATACGCCTCGACAGGCTCCGTCGTGAATGCGCTGCCGTGCGCGTAGGCGAGCCGTCCCGCCTGGTCCGCCATCACCGCCGCGATCTCCGGCCTGCCGTGGCCCACGCCGACGACGATCGCGCCACCGGCGGCGTCGATGTACTCGCGACCCTGCGTGTCGACGATCGTCGAGCCGGTCGCGTGGGCCGCCACGAGCGGCGGCTCCTGCGCGGATCGCCGGAACACCCGTCCCGCGGAGCCCTCGTCGCGTGTCACGGCGCGAATTGTAGAGGCCGCCGGGAGGCCGCGGCCGGAGCAGCTGGCCCGCTGGGAACCGGGCAGAACGCCGCGGTGTACGAAGTACGGTTGACCGTGGAGGGCCGTCCACTGGAAGAAGCCGCGCTGATCGAACGCGCTCGCAGAGGCGAGGTGATGGCGTACGAGGAGCTGGTCCGTCGATACCAGGACATCGCCGTGCGCACGGCGCATTTGATCTCGCCCGATGGCGACGCGGAGGATGCCGCCCAGGACGCGTTCGTCAAGGCGTTCGCGGCGCTGTCGCGCTTTCGGGCGGACGCACCGTTCCGCCCGTGGCTCCTCCGCATCGTCGCCAACGAGGCGCGCAACCGGCGCCGCTCCGCCGGCCGCCGTACGGGGCTTGCGCTTCGCGTCGCTGAGGACCGCCGTCCGGGAGATGCGGCTCCATCGCCCGAGGCGGCGGTCCTCGCTGGCGAGCAGCGGGCCGCACTCCTCGCCGCGATCAACGGGCTTCGCGACGAGGACCGCGAGGTGATCGGGGCGCGCTATCTCCTCGAGCTGTCCGAAGCGGAGACCGCGGATGCGCTCGGGATCCCGCGCGGGACGGTCAAGTCGCGGCTGTCGCGGGCGCTCGGCCGGCTCCGCGACGGCCTCGGGTCGCTTGACGAAGGGAGGGCTCCCCGTGACTGAGCCTTTCGCGACGTTCGGAGCGGCGGAGCTGGAGCATGCGCTTCGCGACCTCGCGCCCTCCGTCGCCTATCCGTCGGCCTCCCCTGCGTTTGCGACAAACGTCACGGATCGGATCGCCGGGGCGGGCCACTTGACGCTCGCCGGCGGCCTGCGGCGTCGCGGCATCGCCCGCGTCCCGAGGCCCGTGTGGCGCGCGGTGCTCCTCGCCGCTGCCCTGATTCTGATCGTCGTCGCGGCGGCGGGCGCGCTCGGCCTCGGGCTGCCCGGCATCCGGCTGATCCTGGGTCCGCCGCCGATTCCCACTCCGAGCGACACGCCACAAACGTCGCGCCCGAGCGCGACCGCGAGCGCGTCCGCGACGCCGCTGTTCTCCGCCGCGCCGGGTGACCGCCTCGGCCTCGGTAGCTCCGTTTCGCTCGCCGAGGCCGCGATCAGGGCCGGCTTTCCGGTCCGGCTGCCGCGATCGCCGCTCGTCGGCGCGCCCGACGCCGCGTACGTCGATGCGACGAAGGCGAACCAGGTGTCGCTCGCGTGGCGGCCCGGGCCGCGGCTCCCTGCGACGAGCGATCCGACGGTTGGGCTCCTCCTCGGCGAGTTCGACGGCCACCTCGACGAGGGATTCATCACCAAGGCCATCGGCACGGGCACCACCGTTCAGAACGTGCGGGTCGGGAACAACCGCGGCTTCTGGATCAGCGGCGACCCGCACTTCTTCTTCTACCAGGGTCCCGATGGACAGGTCGTCGAAGACAGCCGGCGCTGGGTGGGCGACACGCTCATCTGGAGCGACGGGCCGATGACGTATCGGCTCGAAGGCTCGGTCGGCCGGGATGCCGCGATCGCGATCGCCGAATCGCTCCGCTGAGCACGCGCTTGCACGACGCGAGCGTGTGCGATAGTACCCACCCGACGCGCGCGCACCCGCGCGACGGCAGGAGAGCACTCGGTTCCGGCGTCACCCGGCCGCGCGATCCGGCCACCCGTGGAGGAGACCATGCAAAGGTATTCCCGGCTCGCGGCGCTGGCCGCGGGAATGATCCTCGTTCTCTCGGCCTGCACCGGGAGCGGCGCAGCGACGGCGTCGCCGGCCGCGTCGGTCGGCGCGAGCGCCTCGTCGGGGGCGAGCGCATCGGCTGCTGCCGCCACCATCGACCCGAACTCGCTTCTCGGCAAGGTCGTCGCGGCCGGCAAGATCCGGATCTCGACGGACCCGAACTACAAGCCGTTCTCGTTCCTCAACCCCGACGGGACATACGACGGATTCGACAACGCGACCGCGATCGAGGCGGTGAAGCGGCTGAGCAAGGACGTCGGCAAGGACATCCAGATCGAGTGGCAGACGCCGAGCTGGGAGGCGATCACCGCCGGTGGCTGGGGTGGCCGGTTCGACATCTCGATCGGCTCGATGAGCGTGACGAACGGCCGAGCCAAGGTCGTCGACTTCGTCGACCCGTACTACTACGACTCCGGTGCGGTGGCCGTTCCGAAGGACTCGGCGGTCCAGAAGCTCACTGACCTCAACGGCGGCAAGAGCATCTGCGTCGGCACCGCGACGACGTACCAGCAGTGGCTGGACGGAAGCCTCGACATCGTCGACCCGAACAAGGTCGCTCCGCCCACGGACCCGAAGATTGTCCCGCTCGAGACGGACAACCTGTGCGTCCAGGCAGTGGCCTCCGGGCGCAAGTACGACGCGATCGTCGCCAACGCGAACGGGCTCGCGGACCAGGCGAAGATCGCCCCGATCCGGATCCTCGACGGCCCCCCGATCTTCACCGTCTCGGTCGCGTTCGCGCTCGACAAGGCGGGTCCCGACGACAAGTCGATGATCGCGGCGCTCAACAAGGTCGTCGCCGACATGCACGCCGACGGCACGCTGACGAAGCTGTCGATGAAGTACCTCCAGAAGGACGTCACGAAGAAGCCGGGCGGCTGATCGAGCTGCCCGTCGGGGAGCGAGCGATGGCGCGTCACGCGGCGCGTGACCGGAAAGTGTCCGCATGACCGGTCAAGGTGGCGCGCCGATCATCGCTCGCTCGAATTACCTGCTGCAGTACGAGCGGCTCGCGGAAGAGATCCTGGTCGCGGACCGGGCGCGGAGCCGTTCGTGGCGGATCCGGTTCTTCATCACCTGGATGGTGATCGTCGCCGGACTCGTCGCATTCGTGTTCCTGACGATCAAGCTCGACGCGGTCTTCATCAACAAGTGGATCCCGTTCATCCTGACGGGCGTGCCGGTCACGCTGTTCGTGTCCGGCGCGGCGATCGCGCTGGCGATCGTGCTCGCGACGCTCGGGGCGCTGGCCCGGATCTCCTCGAACCCCATCCCGAACGCGATCGCCAGCTTCTACGTCTCGTTCTTCCGCGGGACGCCGCTCCTCCTCCAGATCCTCTTCATCTACCTCGCGCTGCCACAGGCAGGGATCGTCATCCCGGAGCTTCCCACCGGGATCCTTGCGCTGGGGCTGAACTACGGCGCGTACATGACCGAGATCTTCCGGGCCGGGATCCAGGCGGTTCCGCCCGGCCAGCGCGAGGCCGCGCAGTCGCTCGGCATGAGCGACCGGACGACGTTCCGCCGAATCATCGTTCCCCAGGCGTTCCGGATCGTCACGCCGGCCATCGGCAATGACTTCGTGGCAATGCTCAAGGACTCGTCGCTCATCTCCGCGATCGCCGTCCAGGAGCTGCTCTGGCGCGCACAGGCGGCGGGCCGGCCGACCCTCCAGTCGATGCAGACGCTCCTCATCGCGGCACTCGTCTACTGGACGATGACGATCCTCTTCTCGTTCGGACAGAGCCGGCTCGAGCGCCGGATGGCGGCCGGCGACCGCGCCGTCGCGCGGCGCTGAACAGATGACGCCGACCGCGGCGCGCGCGCCGCACGAGGTACACCCGGCCGAGATTCCGGGCCGTCTCGTCAAGCCCGGTTCCGAGCCGATCCTCCGGGCCAGCGGGATCGAGAAGTTCTTCGGTACCCACCACGTCCTTCGCGGGTGCTCGATGACCGTCTTCCCGGGCGAGACGGTGACGATCCTGGGCCGATCCGGATCCGGGAAGAGCACCTTCCTCCGCTGCCTCAACTTCCTCGAGGAGCCGAGCGCCGGAACCGTCGACATCGCGGGGATCACGATCGCCGCGGAGCCGCTCCGCAGCCGCTCCCGCGACGATCTCGCGCGGCTCCGCCAGTTGCGGGCCCGCGCCGGGATGGTCTTCCAGGAGTTCAACCTGTTCCCGCATCGGTCCGTGCTCGGCAACCTCATCGAGGCGCCGATCCACGTCAAGGGCGAGCCGCACGCCCAGGCGGTGGAGCGCGCCGAGTCGTACCTCGAGCGTGTCGGGCTGATCGACAAGCGGAATGAGTACCCGGCGCGACTCTCCGGCGGCCAGCGGCAGCGCGTCGCGATCGCGCGGGCGCTGACGATGGAGCCGGAGGTTCTCCTGTTCGACGAGCCGACGTCCGCGCTCGACCCGTCGCTCGTTGGCGAGGTCCTGAAGGTCATGGAGAGCCTCGCCCACGAAGGCCGGACGATGGTAGTCGTGACTCACGAGATGGCCTTCGCGAAGGAAGCCGCGGACCGCGTCTACTTCATGGAGGAGGGCCGGTTCGTCGAGATCGGCCCGCCCGAGCAGGTGATCGACAATCCGCAGGACGACCTGACCCGGCAGTTCCTGTCGCGGTTCCTCCGAGCGGGCGAGCGCGCGGCGGCACCAACGGCGTAGGGGCTCGGGCGCGGCCAGTCGGGTCCCGGCCTGTCGGGGCGCGGCCGTCGAGCGCGCCGCCTCGCGGGTCCGCGGCGACAAACGCACGCTCGGCCGCGGGAACCAGCGCCGTGGCAGCGGTGTATCGGTGGCATTCGGGTCGACCGCGACCCCCGATCCGCCGAGGAGTCCCGCCATGCGCACCGCTCGTTGGGCTGCCGTCCTGTCCGTGGCGATCATCAGCGCCGGGTGCGTGGCTGCTGCGCCGTCCGTGGCGCCGGGCGTCGGCGCGACGCGGCCGCCAACCGCCACCCGACCGGCGGGTGCCACGCCGACGCCGCCGCGCGCAGTCGCAACCCCGCCGGCCGTCACCGGGCCTGACGCGTGGCTCGCGGTCGCGCGAAAGGGCGCGGCCGGCATCCAGGTGATTCGAGCCGGCACGGCCGAGCTGATGTTCGATCTGCCACTCGGCGCGCCGACCGACGCGCGCTGGAGCCACCTCGTCACGACGATCCACGACGGCGACCGAACGATCGTCCGAACCGTCACGGTCCCGGCGGGCGCGGCGCCGGCGCAAGAGCTCACGGTCGACGGCGCGTGGCGACTCCCGACGTTCGAGGGCGACGCTGTTCCCGTCGGGCTGTCGACCGATGGATCGACGATCGTCCTCGTCGCCGACACGCCGACGCCGAACCAGACCCGGCTCGCCGTTTTCCAGGCGCCCTTCGACCAGGCGCCGCGTTTCGTGACGGTTCCCGGCACGTTCACGTACGACGCGGTCTCGCCCGACGGCCGGACGATCTACGTCATCGAGCACCTCGCGGCGCCACCCTCGGGGCACTACCAGGTCCGCGCGATC
>DASWSI010000285.1:0-2459 GCA_036402715.1 Candidatus Limnocylindrales bacterium | reverse complement strand
GACGGCGCGCAGGCGCGCGGTGGCGGTTCGCTGCCGGGGGTTCTCGCGGGGGTCGGCATCGCCCTTCTCGTGGCGATCGGCGGCTTCCTCGTGCTGCGGCGGCGTGACCGGCGCCGCAGCGACGCGCCGTGACCGCGATCGCGGGCCGCCTGCGGACGATCCCGAGCTGGCAGATCACGCTCGGGCTCGCCTTGCTCGCGCTCGGTTTCCTCATCGCGGCCCAGCTGGCGTCGGAGGGGCCGCGCGTCCGGTACACGACGCAGGAGCGCTCGCCGCTCGTCGAGACGGTGACGGGCCTCCAGTCGCAGCAGCAGTCGCTGAAGGATCGGATCCTCGCGCTACGGGCGGACATCCAGAGCGCGGAGGAGCGGGGCCAGGGCTCCGCGGCGCTCGTCAAGCAGCTCAACGCCGCGCTCCAGCAGGCCCGGATCGCCGCGGGGCTGATCCCGCTGACGGGGACGGGCGTCGTGTTTCAGCTCGACGACTCGACGAAGCGGGCGTCCGGCGACACGAACGCCGCCGACTACCTCGTGACGGCCCAGGACGTCCGAACGGTCGCGGAGGAGCTGTGGCTCGCGGGCGCCGAGGCGGTCTCCGTCAACGGCGAGCGGCTGACGACGACGAGCGCGATCGTCGACATCGGTGGCTCCGTCCTCGTCAACTCGGCCTACATCGCGGCCCCGTACCAGATCTCGGCCATCGGGCCGAAGGATCTCTACGACCGCGTCTCGTCGAGCCGCGGCTTCATCGACTTCCTTCACGCTCGGGCGGAGGCGTACGGGATCGGCGTCGGGTTCTTCTCGCCCGATCACGTCGACGTTCCGGCGTTCGCGGGGACGGTGAGCCTTCGGTTTGCGCGCGTCGTCGCGTCGCCGAGCCCGGCGCCATGAGGGAGCGGCATGCACCGCTGGCGTAACCAGGTCACGGTCTCGCTCGTGGCCCTGCTCCTCGGGCTGCTCGTCGTCGTCCAGCTCCGTGCCCAGCAGGCGACCTCGTCGCTCGCCGGACTGTCCGCACAGGACCTGACCGTCCTCGTCGCGAACCTCAACGCCCACAACGAGCAGCTCCGCAAGGAGGTCACCACGCTCGAGTCGCAGCTGTCCGGCCTGACATCAGCGCAGTCACGCGGCGAGACCTCCGTCGATGCGCTCGGCCGCGACCTCGCGCGCGTCCGGGCGTGGGCCGGTGAGGATGCCGTGACCGGCCCGGGCGTGACGATCACGGTCAGCGGCAGGATCGCGGGCGCCGGCGTCGAGGACGTCATCAACGAGCTCCACAACGCGGGGGCCGAGGCGATCGCGGTCGAGAGCGTTCGGGTCGTGCCGGGCACGGTGGTGGCGGGTGCTGCCGGCAGCGTGTCCGTCGAGAACACGCCCCTCAGCGATCCGTTCGAGATCCGGGCGATCGGCAGCCCGGAAGCACTGACCGGCTCGCTGACGCGCAACGGCGGCGTGATCGCCCAGCTGGCAGCGACGTTCCCGCTCGCGGTCCTGACCGTGACGCCGGTCGACCGGCTCGATCTGCCGCCGACGACGCGGTCACTCGTCCCGACCAACGGCGGCCCGAGGCTCTGATACGCTCCGGCGCCATGACCGACGGACCTGTGCTCGAGCTGTTCCTCGGCGACGTCGTCCGGCTCAAGCGCCGCCATCCGTGCGGCGGCGACGAGTGGCTCGTCGATCGCATCGGGGCCGACATCGGGCTCCGCTGCTCGACCTGCGGACGGCACGTCCTCCTCGACCGCCGGCCGCTGGAGCGGAGGTTCGGAGGCTTCGTTCGCCGGGGCGATCCCGCCCTCACGGCCGCCGCCGCGCCGGCCGCCCCACGGGCACCACGCACGTGACGACGGCGCCCGACGGCGGGGTGGGGGAGGAGCCGCGACCCGGCGCCGTCCTCGCCAACCGGCCGTTCCTGCTCCTCTGGCTCGCCCAGGCGGCGACCCAGATCGGCGGCAACATGGTCCTCTACGGCCTGACCGTCATCGTCTTCGGAAGCACCGGGTCGAAGTCGGCGGTCAGCGCGCTGATCCTCACCTTCCTCGTCCCGGCCGTCCTCTTCTCGGCCGTTGCCGGCGTCTACGTCGACCGGATCGACCGACGGCTGATCCTCGTGGTCACGAACGTCATTCGCGCCGCGGCAATCCTCCTGATCTTCTTCGTCGGCGATCACCTGCTCGCGATTCTGCTGCTGAACATCTTCGTCTCGACGGTCACCGTCTTCTTCGCGCCGGCCGAGGCGGCGATGATCCCGTTCCTCGTTCCGCGCCGCCAGCTGCTCTCCGCGAACGGGATCTTCACGCTGACGCTCAACGGCGCGTTCGCCCTCGGGTTCGCGCTCATGGGCCCGCTCGTCGTGACGCTCTTCGGTCCGGGCAAGCTGATCCTGCTCGTGGCCGTCCTCTATCTCGTGGCGGCGGGCTTCTGCTGGACCTTGCCCGCGGCCCCGCCGACGCCTGATCC